>JANNWD010000340.1:0-1516 GCA_031408315.1 Bacteroidota bacterium | reverse complement strand
CAATGATCGCCAATGCAAAATCTCTAACCGCATTTTTGATGATTCCTTCGCAGCAAGTGCTCAGTTCACAACCAATTTATCCCTTTGATCGGTCCCCGAGACGTACAAAAAAGCGATCACGGGCTTGAATTCGTCGATACTCGATCTCCGTCTCGAATCCTGGGTAGAGTGTGATGATCGGCTTTGATGTTCCCGCAAAGGTGGTGCCTTCGCCTTCTGCTCCGATTTCCCCTTCGCCTTCAGCGACAGTTCTGTTGAGACTATTCAGTTTGTTGATGATTTGAAGGGCATCAAGTGGCGTTACGAAGCCGTCTCCATCAACGTCGAGGAAGCTCGAACCGAACTTGATTGCAGGCAACTTCCCGCTTCCAAGCGTGTTCAGATGATTGATTACCAAAAGAACATCGATAGGTGAAATTATGAAGTCGCCATCGACGTCTTCTGCGATGATCGAATTGTTCCATCGTTCTTGGGGAGGGCGACTTCCAATGATCCGCGCCAATATCCCGTGCGAATCCTTTGGACCTGTTTCTGTTCCAGAAATGATGATATTGTCGTTTTGAGCAACAATCATGTTCGGAAATGCTTCACTAAACTTTCCGAATGGAAAAGTATTTATGCCATCCTGACTAAAGGACGCATCCAAAGTCCCGTTTGGCATGTAACGTGCGACCATCAAAGTGGTCGTCTGGTTATCGATAATTCCTGCGGATACAAGGATTCGACCTAGGCTGTCGATCGCCATTGCATTGGGTACTACGTCGGTCGAGCCAACGGGGATTTCCACCGATCCAGCAGTCCCAAACTCAGGGACGACATCACCGTCCTGACTGTATTTTTCCATTCGAATGAAAACACCAAGCCTCCCAACGATAGCAGGGCGACTACCGTATACTAGGAAGCTACCGTCCGCCGCTACTTGCAACCATCGATGCTCGTCGATCGAATTGCCGGATTCGTACTGAGTTAGTTTTCTCCCAGCATTACCAAACGACGCATCTACCAAGCCGAGAGCGTTAAGCCGAGTGAGGCTCACTTGAAACGGTTGGTCGTCTGGATGATTATCGAGAAGTACCAGGAGATGGTCTCCCTGAGTCTCGATATTGATTCCGGAGCTTGAGTTTTGGAACACCAACGGTAATTCCGTTATTCCGTCATTCCCAAAACTTGGGTCTGGGATTCCCGTCCAATCTAGTTTTTTGATTAAATTCGACTGCACCAGAATTCCATTCTGGAAACCATAATTTCCACGCCCTGCGAGATACATCGCATCCTCTGCGATCACAAGGTCCTGCACTAGTTGAAAGTCATTGGATTCTAACTTTAGCCAACCCAAAGCCCCAAATGAAAAATCAATTTCACCCGTTGCAGTTAGTTTTGATAAGCGGACCGTATTGAATTGCTGAAATGCTAAATAAATGGGTCCATCCGGGTTTACCGTGGATTTGGTAGAATCCCGGTTTTGGAAATGACCGAATGCAGGACAAAGAACTTTACCAGACAATTCTAGGACTTT
>JANNWD010000339.1:0-1526 GCA_031408315.1 Bacteroidota bacterium | reverse complement strand
CGTAGAAACAAGGCGATTAAATGAACAGGTAAAACGTAATGCAAAGCGGTTTCCTAAAGATTTTATGTTTGCACTTACCCAAAAAGAATTTGAAATCTTGAAGTCGCAAAATACGACATCAAGTTGGGGGTATCACTTTTTTATAATTTAACGCAACGTCCTGCTTGCACACATAGGCTGGGAGGAGAGACGTTGCTGAGAAAGAATATTTTACATAAATGATTTGTATACTCTGTTTAATACAAATTGCTGTAAAGATTTTATGTTTGCACTTACCCAAAAAGAGTTTGAAATTTTGAAGTAGTAAAATGCGACATCAAGTTGGGGTATCACTTTTTTATAATTTAACGCAACGTCCTGCTTGCACACATAGGCTGGAAGGAGAGACGTTACTGAGAAAGATTGGCAGCAGCTTTTACGCAGGGTTATTGTACAATTTCCAATAATCTAAGTTCGGATTGTTTTTTTCTGCTACTTGCCCCCAAGCTACGTAGTCGCAGCTCAAAATGCCGTCTGCATCTAAAGAGATTATACCCTTTTCGTAACATTCGGCAATCGTCTCAAACATTGAATTTAAAGAATTAAACAGATAGTCTGGTTCCAGAGCAAGTGCTGTCATGTAAATTTTATTATAATTTTCAGTTTCCTTATTTAAATCTACCCAATAACAGTCTCCTCCGTCCTCTTCTAAGAATGGAAATAGTTTTTTGCCTGGTGAATAATTTTTGTCGGAATTGTAAAAATTAGCTACTCCATTTAATGCGGCTTTGTAATATTCAACAGCGTCAGTCAGAGATAAAATATCATAAAATGGAATTATGCATAGAAGGCTATTTCTTTCTGTTCTTACAATAGTTCCGTCCGCAAAAGTGTATAGTTCGTTGAGTTCATTATTAAACTCAACATTTAAAATTTGTTCTGTCCGAGTAATTAATATTTTGTCTGCGGCAGGTCTTAATACGTCACTGAAATTAAAGTCTAGTGACTTTTGTTTGTTAATAATATTTTCAAAATGATTTGAGAGTTTCATAAAGTTGCAGCCAACTATCGTATTGCCGCAGTTACGTTTAAAACATTTAGAACAAAGGTAAATCTTTTCATTATTTTAGATTGCAGTTGGGTGAAAACCAAACAGCGTCAGAGGGCTTCGCAGTGTGTCTGCTCCTAATTGTAATTTACAAAAAAAATGCCGCAAAACTTGCGGCATCTCAAATAATATCAAAAAATTAAAATCTTAAATTTCCTCTGCTCCTTCAATCAACACTGTAGTTTTATTATTAATAACCTCTGCAAAGCCACTTTGAATACTGTACGATTGTGAAGCAGATTTACTACTCAACACCTTCACCGTACCAGCTTTTAATGCACTTACCATTGGGGCATGTTTATCTAATACTTCAAACGAACCGCCAATACCTGGTAGTATTACGCCGTAAACATCGCCGCTAAAAATTTTCTTTTCTGGTGTTAATATTTCTAGAACCATACCCCTGTCCCCTAAAGGGGAACTTAGTTTATTTGTTTAT
>JANNWD010000338.1:0-2818 GCA_031408315.1 Bacteroidota bacterium | reverse complement strand
AAAAAAATTGTTTTTTTATAAAACGTAAGCATTTTAAAAATAACTTTGGTGAATAATAAATATATTGATGTTATATTATTAATCGGCAGGTTCTAATATCCATCGAGTATAGTAAGTAAATGCTCCATTTTTAAATTCATTATCTAAAACTATTTTTTGTTCGGTTATTTCTTTAATACTTAAATTGAGTTGAGAACTAACTCCGCCAAATATGCCAAATAAAATAGTACAGTTTAGTATTGTTTCATTGTTTGTAAAAACCCAATTTGCTGTGGCATAATCTTGATTAGGTGGTGTGCTGCCCAACAAGCCATGATTAAGTTTTTGAGTACCATTTGTATAAAAAATCATTCTATCATCCCTTGAACTTTCACTAATACTACTAAGTACATCTGGTGTAGTGTTTGTTATTGGACTGTTTAAAGAGCGTTGATAAGCAGTAACTTTCCATTTTTTAAAATCGTTACCGCAAAGTAATTGAGTTCGAGTTGGTGCTTTATCTTTTTTACAACTAAGTAAGATAAATGATGTTAATAAAATACTTATGAATAGTTTCATTTTTATAAATTTAAATGTCGAATAAATAAATTAAGGTTTCAAAAACAATGCAGTAAATTTTCCATTATTTACATTTATAAGTTTACCGTTAGCTGTTTTAGCAATAAATGTAAATGTGCCGCTTACTTCTTTATCATTAATGTTTTCGATTGTTACCGCCGCTAAATCGGCATTGTATAATTGCGGCGTTGGCTTTTTTACAGTTACGGATGCTTCTGTCATTTTAGAGCCTACAGCAGCATTTTTAGGCAATTGAAAAGCCATTGCAAAATCTTCATTTTCTCCACCTACTAAATAATATTGCCCTTGTACTTCTATAGCATTAATAGTGTTAGGTAGCACAAAGCCTTTTCCATCAATTTCCGCAGTTAAAAATGTTTTTGAACTAGAAGTTGCTTTATTATCTAAAGTTGTTTGTACATCATTTTCTAGCTTATTTTTTTTGGCAGATTTTGGGGTAACATTATTGCAAGCAATTAACGTTAGTAATGCTGCATGCCACAGCATAATCTTTTTAATCTTTTTCATTTTATTTATTTAAATCGTTATTTTTTACATTTATAAAACTGGCTTTTATATGTATTGTATTTCCGTCTGTATCTTTCCCTTCAGCATCTATATTGCCAGATACGGCTTGTTTTGAATATTTGGTAATACTTACTGTGCCACTAAGCATTGAAACACCAATGCCATAAGCACCATCTTTTTCGGGAGTAAAAATTATGGTGGGTTTACCTTTTTCGTTACCAGATGGTGCAACAGGAAAACTACCCACTGCAATTCCTTTAAAATAAAGAACAAGAAAGTGAGATATTTTTAACATGCGTTTAGATGCCGGAAATTGAATATTAAAATTTGCTTCATCAAACATGGCAATAGGAAAATCGCCTTCGTATTGTATATAGGGTTGATTATTTTTTGTAACGGTTACTTTAAAATATTGCTGTCCAGAGTCTGCTATAACCAGCGGTTGCTCAGTAACAATTAGGTTAACCTTATTTTTTGTATTTGTATCTATGACTATTTTTTCTGCAGCCCCTCTTTTATTATTTTGGTTACAGGATAATATGCAACATGTTGCAATTAAAAGAAAAAAATTTGTTTTATTTTTAATATTCATACCAATTTTATTTTTTATTTTCTAACGCTATTAGTCGTTTTAGCAATTCATTATTTTGTGTTTTTAGCAATTCAATTTGTTGCTGTTGTTGTTGCATTCCTTTTATTATTACGGGTATAAACTGGGTGTACGAAATCATTTTTACTTTAGTTTTTTGCTCAACAAATTCAGGAAAAATTTTTGCAACTTCTTGTGCTAAAAAACCGTAGGATAAGTTATCAGAATCGGGCTGAGATTTAAATAAATAAGAGACTGGATTTAATTGTAAAATTTTACTCAACCCATTTTCATTGCTAATTTTAGAGATATTTTTTTTTATTGAACTATCCGATGCATTCCAGTAAGTTCCAGAATTTGTACTAACGCTTGCCACTAAATAACTTAAACTTTGATGGTCATAAAATTCAAAATTTCCACCGCCAATATTATCAATACCTAACCCCCAGGTTCTAACACTAGGTTTTCTTAAAGTTAAAATTTCGGCATTGCCAGATGCAGCTTGTATTGTTAATGCAGAGCCAGCACTTACTAGAGATGTGCCAATAGCAGTGTAACCACCGCCATCATTAATTATAACCTGAGAGTTAACAAATCCACCACGGATATATGTTTGTTGGTTTGGACCAAAATTAAAATATGATGCTTGATTTATTCCTGAAAATGTAGCAGTAGCATCTACACCAACTCCTCTTGCTACCGAAAGGGTTGAAGTTGGCGATGCAACACCAATACCTACATTTCCGCTAACAGGCACTAATATTACATTTCTATTGGTATTTATTTGTATGCCTGTTTGTAACGTACTAGAAAAACCGGTGCCTGAGGCAATATAAAGGTTTGATCCATTATGCCCAACTGCCCAACTTCGCCCTTGAAATTGAGGGTTTGTAGCAGCATTTCCACCAATACCACTCAATACATCAAACCCACTTCCATCTGCAATTCTTCCTGCTACTATTCTGTTCCCATATAAATCTGGGTTTATTATTGAGCTATTTGCTAAAAGTGATGCCCCATTTATATCTATTTTTTGTAGTGGTAAGGCTGTGCCAATACCAACATTGCCGTTATTTGTATTGGTAATATTATTGTTATTAAAACTCCAGTAATTTGCTGTTGCATTTGGCAAAGACATATTAA
>JANNWD010000337.1:0-2415 GCA_031408315.1 Bacteroidota bacterium | reverse complement strand
TATTGTTGGTTATCTAAAAAACAAAAACTGTTGAACTGGTTTACCCAATTCAACAGTTGTATTTTAAATTCGTTAAAGTTAGGTATGGTAAATGATGTTGATTTTTGCATTTCTTTTTTTTACCACTGACCTGTCTGCTGAAAGGCAGGTTACACTAATTTTCACAAACAATAAATTAAAAATATCAATTTCCCACAAAGACACAAAGAGCACAAAAAAATCAATTTAAATTACTCTAATTTGCTTAATCAGTATGCCATCAAAATTTAAAAATCATCATCGTCATCAAATCCTCCTCCACCGCCACTTCCATCATCAAAACCTAAATCTTTAAAATCGTCATCTACTTTAAAATCATCTTCTTCATCTTTAGCAGCTTTTTTACCACCAACAGCTTTTTTACCTTTCGATTTTGGTACATCAAATTCTGCAAAGTCGGGGTCCCAATCATCATCCTCTTCATTTTTTTCCCATTCGTCTGCTACCTCTACATCGTCTTCTTCGTCATCATCATCATCATCTTTCGATTTCTTTTTAGAAGATGCTGCCTTACTTTTTTTAGCAGGCTTTTCATCATCTAAATCGTCATCGTCATCCAAATCATCATCCTCATCTTTTTTAGATTTAGGAGATATTTTTTTTTCTGGAAGTGCAGATTTATCTGCATCTAATTTTTTTGCGGTATCTTTTTTCGTAGCCATATTTTTATAACAAGATTATACTGTAAAATTTCCACTAGATTTTTAAATAGCCAAAAAAAACAGCAACTATTTTTAAATTTTTTTTTACGCCGATACTATTTGGTTTTTTCCTGGTCCATTACTAATGTATTTTACAGGTACTCCCAAAAAGGTATTTAAGTAATCTATATATTCTTTCATTTTTTGCGGCAAGCTTTCATAAGTATCACAAGCCGTAATATCCGCCTTCCATCCCTCAAATGTTTTGTATATTGGTTCAATAGCCACTTTATTCATTTGAAAAGGAATATAATTTTTTTCCTCTCCATTTATTTTATAGCCGTTACAAACTTTTAGTTCATCTAAGGTATCTAAAATATCGGCTTTTGTCATAATTATTTGTGTAACACCATTTATCATTATAGCAAATTGTAAAGCTACCAAATCTATCCAGCCACATCTACGAGGCCTGCCGGTGGTGCTGCCAAATTCGTTCCCAATTTTACGAATGGTTTCGCCAGTTTCGTCATGCAACTCTGTAGGAAAAGGCCCACTACCCACTCTTGTACAATACGCTTTGCTTACGCCAAATACTTCTTTAATTTTTTGCGGAGCAATACCCAGCCCAGTACACACACCAGCACTAATTGTATTGCTGCTTGTAACAAAAGGGAATGTGCCAAAATCAACATCTAACATACTTCCTTGTGCACCCTCTGCTAACACTCGTTGCCCCTTGCTAATTTTTTCATTAATAAAATATTCGCCATTTACAATTTTAAACTCTTTTAAATGTTCAATAGCTTCAAAAAATTCTTCTTCCCAACTACTAATATCTTCCTGAAAATTAAAGCTCTCTAATATTTTTTGATGCTTTAATCGTAGTTTAATGTATTCGGTAGTAAAACTTTTATCTAACAAATTTCCTACTCGTAGCCCATTACGTCCCGTTTTATCCATGTAAGCCGGTCCAATTCCTTTTAATGTACTACCAATTTTTTCATTGCCTTTCGCCAACTCACTAGCTTTATCAATAGCCCTATGCGTTGGTAATATTAAATGGGTACGTTCACTTATATACAAATTCTTTTTGTAGTCAACACCAAAAGCAGCCACATTTGCACACTCTCTTTTTAAGGTAACCGCATCTAAAACAACACCGTTGCCAATAAGGTTGGTTTTACTTTCATGAAAAATACCGCTAGGTATTTGGTGTAGTACAATTTTTTTACCATCTACATAAAGTGTATGCCCTGCATTTGGGCCGCCTTGAAACCTAGCCACCACATCATACTTATCTGCAAAATAATCTACAATTTTTCCTTTTCCTTCATCGCCCCATTGTAGGCCTAGTAATACATCTACCATTTTTTATTGAGTATTTAGTATTGAATATTTTTTGTTGCCAGCATTATTTTTCATGGCATCTTCGTTGCATCGCACTCTTGTACCGCATACCAATTTGCATCTTTTACTATGCACTTTGTAGCCCAATACTGTAAAAATAAATTGAAAAATAACAACCACCTAAAATGAATGCTATTTGTTTGAAATTTGGGGAGAAGTAAGGATATTACCACAGATATACACAGATTTATTTTCACAGATTTACACAAACAATTATAGTTTTAAAAACTAAGATAATATTGAGTGTAAAAATCTAATTATAAAATGCTTTTAACAAATCCGTTAATTTTACGTAACAATGTTTTTTAAAACAAAAATATCATTCCTG
>JANNWD010000336.1:0-12918 GCA_031408315.1 Bacteroidota bacterium | reverse complement strand
CTGCTCTCTTGCTTTTTTATTAACGTGAGGGCTACGTAACACAGTAAATATTTTTTTGTGTGTAGGTAAAGGAATTGGTCCTGTAACTACTGCACCTGTACTACGTACAGTTTTTACGATTTTTTCTGCAGATTTATCTACTAAGTTGTGGTCGTAAGACTGTAATTTTATTCTTATTCTTTGTGACATATTAAAAGAGCTTTTTTTAATTTGGAGTGCAAAGGTAAGGGATGTATTTTAATTAGCAAAGAGATTGGAGAATATTTTTGAGATTTTTTGGAAATTAGGAGGTATTTTGGAAAAAATGCTACTACTTTTATGTAGTGATAGTATAAGGTATTGATTTTGAAAATAGTATTACTTTTAAACTATTGGCAGAATTAAAAAATTTTTCTTGTAAAGGTGAAATATTAGTAGAACACATTAAAATAGTTGGTCAGTTTAGCTAACGGAATTGTATATAAAAAATATACGCCTCGTTGGATTATGTCATTTAATAAAAATATCTTTACATAAGTATTCTCCCCAGATGGGGCAATTATTATTTGATTTATAAGATTAATTCCGCTAACCGATTAATTTAGCTAAAGTTACAAATATTTTTCCCACAAATCCTCCCCCAAATTTCCTCCTCCCAAATAATCGCCTTATCTTTACCCGACCTCACGGAGTTTTTTACACAGCTTTCATCTGGTCATCTCACAAAAATATTTGTATAAACAATTAAAACTTTCGTCTTCGACGAATAAAAGTATGTCAAAATATATTTTCGTAACCGGTGGTGTTACATCTTCATTAGGTAAAGGTATTATTGCAGCATCTTTAGCAAAGCTTTTACAAGCCCGTGGTTTAAAAGTAACCATTCAAAAATTTGACCCATATATTAATGTTGACCCTGGTACACTTAACCCTTACGAACATGGCGAATGTTTTGTAACCGATGATGGTGCAGAAACTGATTTAGATTTGGGCCATTACGAACGTTTCTTAAACCTTCCAACATCTCAAGCCAATAATGTAACCACCGGACGTATTTACCAAACCGTAATAAATAAAGAAAGAGAAGGTGCATACTTGGGGAAAACCGTTCAAGTAATTCCACATATAACCGATGAGATTAAACGGAGAATGTTAATGCTGGGAAAAGATAAAAAATTCGACATTATTATTACAGAATTAGGTGGTACAGTAGGCGATATTGAAAGTCTTCCATTTGTAGAGGCTGTACGCCAATTACAATGGGAAATGGCCGAGGAAGATTGTATGGTAGTACACCTTACCCTTATCCCTTATTTAAGTGCAGCCAAAGAATTAAAAACAAAACCTACACAACATAGTGTTCGTTTATTAAGCCAAGAAGGTGTACACCCCGATGTTATTGTATGCCGAACCGAGCAACCGCTTAACAACGATTTAAAAAAGAAAATTGCTTTATTTTGTAACGTAAAACCAGAGGCGGTTATTGAAGCTATTGATGCATCAAGTATTTACGAAGTACCCTTAAAAATGTTGCAAGAGGGATTAGATGTGATTGTACTAAAAAAATTGCACATAAATGGATATGCTGCACCAGAGCTTACCAAATGGAAAGTTTTTTTAGAAAAATTAAAATACCCAAAAAGCAAAGTTACTATTGGCTTAATAGGAAAATATATTGAGTTGCAAGATGCCTATAAATCTATTTTAGAAAGCTTTGTACATGCAGGTGCTATGAACGAGTGTAAAGTACAAATTGTAGATGTACATAGCGAAACAATTAATGAAGAAAATGTTGCCGAAAAATTAAGCAAGCTAGATGGATTGCTTGTTGCACCGGGGTTTGGTAGCCGTGGGGTAGAAGGTAAAATTATTGCAATTAAATATTCCAGAGAAAACAACTTACCCTTTTTTGGTATTTGTTTAGGTATGCAAATGGCAGTAATTGAATTTGCCCGTAATGTATTAGGTTTTGAAAATGCCCACAGCACCGAAATGGTGAAAGAAACACCTTACCCCGTAATTGATTTGATGGATGAGCAAAAAGAAGTAACAGCAAAAGGGGGCACCATGCGTTTGGGGGCTTACCCTTGCGACATTAAAAAAGACACCCTTGCATATACTATTTATAAACAAACTACAATAAGTGAACGCCATCGCCATCGTTGGGAGTTTAATAATAAATATTTAACCGATTTTGAAAAAGCAGGAATGATACCAAGCGGTAAAAATCCAGCAACAGGTTTAGTAGAAATTGTGGAGTTACCTAATCATCCGTTTTTTATTGGGGTTCAATATCACCCCGAGTTAAAGAGTACGGTGGAAAATCCACAACCTATTTTTGTGCATTTTGTAAAAGCTGCAAAAGCCTTTGCAGAAAAAAAAGATGCAATAAAAAACCCATTGTTGGAGAGTGAAATGATTTAACCCCCTCCGCCCCCTGAAGGGGGAACTTTTGCGATAATTAAAGTTTGTGGGAATAAAGATTTTTACAAAACTATTAATGCCTCTTCTAGTTCCCTATCCTTTGGAGAGGGGTTAGGGAGAGGTTTTTGTTAACCAGCATTAATTTTTTATAGCAGCATCGTTGCGAATTCATTCAGTTCTTCTTTCGTTTTAGTAAAACGAAAGAAGAACCACTCTTGTACTTTTAGTACTTTGTGCAGCCTTTCAAACTCAAATCAATTTTAATAATAGCAAACCGTGGCAGTTTTCTTCTGAGGAAATCTGTGCCATCTGTGAGCAAAAAATAACAAGTGTCAGAAATTATAAAATTATCAATGGACGAACTCAATCGAAAAACGATTGAAGAATTTAAACGTTCAACAAAAACACCCATAATAGCTGTACTCGAAAACATTCGTAGTGCATACAATGTGGGCAGTGTTTTTAGAACAGCCGATGCATTTTTATTACAAGCCATTTACATAACTGGCTACACCTGCACACCACCACATAAAGAAATTAAAAAAACAGCCCTTGGTGCCGAGGAAAGTGTGGATTGGAAACATTTTACCAATGCACAACAAGCTATAACAGAATTAAAAAATAACGGCTATAAAATATTTGCAATAGAGCAAGCTCTCAATAGTCAGCAGCTTCAGCTAGTGGACTTTAAAAGCAACGAAAAAATTGCCGTAATCTTCGGCAACGAAGTAACCGGTGTAGAGCAAAGCACTATTGCCCAATGCGATGGCTGTATTGAAATACCACAATTGGGCATGAAACATTCGTTAAATATTGCCACCGCCGCAGGTGTTGTACTTTGGGAAATTGTAAGAGATAGAATATGAATTGCTATGGGCTTAAGCCCATAGCAATTCATAAAGCATCACCTACATTTAATTATCTTTGCACATGCCTTCAATAAAAAACTACCTTTCTCTCATAAAATTTTCTCATACCATTTTTGCAATGCCTTTTGCATTAATTGGATTTTGTTTAGGGCTTCGTTATCATAAACTAGATAAAATTTTTGCGGATGAATTAAATTCTTATAATATTAAAGGCAGTTATCCGCCATTTGGTCGTGTTATGTTTATTTTATTGTTTGTTATTTTATGTATGATATTTGCTCGTTCTGCTGCAATGGCTTTCAATCGTTGGTTAGATGCTAAATATGATGCAAAAAACCCCCGTACTGCCGTTAGAGAAATACCTGCTGGAGTTATCAAATCAAAAAATGCACTAATATTTACAATTGCCAATTGCCTATTGTTTATTGTGTGTACTTTTTTTATCAATAATGCATGTTTTTATTTATCGCCAATTGCATTATTAGTTGTACTCGGTTATAGTTACACCAAACGCTTTACAGCATTATGCCATTTAGTTTTAGGAGTTGGTTTATCCTTAGCTCCTATTGGTGCATACATTGCCGTAACAGGGCAGTCTGCATTGTTGCCCATTTTATTTTCGTTTACAGTTTTATTTTGGGTAAGCGGTTTCGATATTATTTATGCTTTGCAAGATGAACAATTTGACAAAGAAAATAAGTTACATTCCATTCCATCTGCCGTAGGCAAAACAAAAGCATTACGCATTTCCGAATTGTTTCATTTACTATCAGCCGCATTTGTAATTTATGCAGGTATTTATGGTAGTTTTGGGTTGTGGTATTGGATTGGTGTTAGCATTTTTTGTTGCTTACTTATCTATCAACACATTTTAGTAAAACCGAACGATTTAAGTAAAGTAAATATGGCATTTTTTACAACTAATGGTATTGCAAGTGTAGTGTTTGCTGTATTTGTAATTGTAGATTTATTTTTAAATTAAACATATTTAATTCCCCTTTAGGGGTTAGGGGCATGGCACGAATTATTTCTATAGACTACGGCGGTAAACGAACAGGCTTAGCCGTTACCGATCCTTTGCAAATTATTGCAACTGGTCTAGCAGCTGTGGAGTCAAAAAATTTAATAAGTTACCTAAAAAATTATTTTGTAAAAGAACAAGTTGAATTAATTATTATTGGCATGCCCACTAATTGGGATGATAGTGATACACATGGTACTCCTTTGGTAAAAGCCGCTATAAAAAAATTACAGAAAGAATTTCCTACAATGCCCATAAAAACCGTTGATGAACGCTATACAAGCAAAATGGCAAAAGCGGCTATGATAGAAATGGGCATGAAAAAAAAAGACCGACAAATAAAAAGCAATGTAGACGTAATTGCTGCAACTATAATGCTACAAGAATATTTAGGGCAAGTGTAAACATTTGCTAATAGAAACCTTTACTCGTAATTTTGCAAAGCATAAAATCAAAAAAATCAATTTTAGATAAAAATGAATCTTCCAATTGTTGCTTACGGCTCCCCTATTTTACGAAAAGTATGTGTAGATATTGATAAAGATTATCCTCAATTTGATACACTACTTGCCAATATGTGGCAAACCATGTACAATAGCAATGGCGTAGGTTTAGCTGCACCACAAATAAATGTGCCCATTCGTTTATTTATGATTGATAGTGAGCAAATTTTTGCCAATAAAGAAGATGATGAAGAACTAGATTATCCTGATGCACCTGGTTACAAAGGTGTTTTTATAAATGCTAAGATTATTAATTTGGCTGGTAAAGAGTGGAGTTATAACGAAGGTTGTTTAAGCATCCCTAAAATTAGGGAGGATGTTTATAGGCAAGAAGAAGTTACTATTGAATATTTAGACGAAACCTTTACCAAACTAACCAAAACATTTAATGGAATTACTGCTCGGATTATTTTACATGAATACGACCATATTGAAGGTAAATTATTTATAGATTACCTTAAGCCACTCAAAAAAAAGCTACTAAAACGCAAGTTAGACGACATATCAAAAGGTAAAATAAGTGTAGATTATAGAATGATTTTCATAAAATAGCATTTCTACATCACTCCTCATTAACAAATCCACTGTATTTTAGGTATCGCATATCCCCTCTTTGTGGTATTGTATATATATTTATTAAAATGTAATTTTGTTTTAAATTAAACATTAATTGTTTATCAATCAATTATATGTATTGTTTAATTTATATTCAAAATAACCTTTTTCTATGTACATTTTATCTCTTAATTTTTTTGTTAAAAAATATAATAGTCAATTATTAAGTCTATTGTATTATGGTCTACCTCCACCTCACACTTTTTTATTCAAAAAATTTTACACCTAAAAATAATTATTATGAAGAAATTCTTATTATTCATTTCATTTTTTGCTTTTACAAATTTATTAATGTCGCAAAGCATTGAAAGAAGCGTTATAGGAAACGCAGGTCAAACTTTTGCGGCAAATAGCTCATTTATAACCTACACAATTGGAGAAGCTGTTATACTTCCTTCTCCATCTAGTACTTTTTCGCCACTTACCAATGCAGTTATATTTAGTATTGGCTTTATTCAGCCGCATGTAGCTAAAGTGGGGGCATTGGTTAATTCATATAATTGGGTAAGTGCATATCCTAATCCAACTACAGGTTGGGTAAGATTAGATATACACGGCGACAATTTTCAAATTAACAATGTAAGAGTGACTAGTTTAATGGGCCAGCAAGTTGCTGTAAAGCCATTTAAAATGGTTAATGGAAGTATTGATTTAGATTTTACAAACTTGGCAGCAGGTTTATACATTGTTTCGGTTACAGATAATACCGTTGGACGAACGGTATCTACAAAAATTATTAAACAAAATAAATAAGCAAACAAACTCACAATCATTTTACCAAAAATTAAATTATGAAAAAAGTATTATTACTCCTACTGGTAATAGCTATTGGTTTTTCAACACAGCTTTTAGCTCAAGCCCCACTTAGGATAAATTATCAAGGCGTTGCCAGAAATAATTTTGGAACAACTATAAATAATAAAACAATCAGCCTTCGGTTAAGTGTACGTGAAGGCTCAGCTGGTGGTGGTACTGTTTACAGCGAAACACATACTATAAATACCGATCAATATGGTGTTTTTGCCTTATCAATAGGCGGAGGAAGTATTGTAAGCGGTACAATGGCTAGTGTAAACTGGGCATTAAATAATAAATTTTTACAAGTAGAAATGGATCAAAATGGCGGAAGTGCTTATGCAAATATGGGCACAAGTCAGCTAGTTAGTGTTCCATATTCTATTATTTCTGGTGGTGCACCGCCTATTGGACCAGCAGGTGGAGATTTAGCTGGTAGTACTTACCCTAATCCTACTATTGCTCCTGCAGCAGTAAATACTGGTAAAATTGCAGATGCAGCCGTTACTACTCCTAAATTAGCAGATGGGGCGGTAACTTCTCAAAAAATTACGGTGCCTTTTGTAAAAGTACAAGCTGATGCTGCGGCACTAATTAACATGACAAATACTTCAGCCACTAATGGTAGCACAGGTATTGCTGGCTCTACTAATGGCAATGGCCCTTCTTCTTTTGGTGTTGTGGGTACTGCTAATAATGGTGGCTTTGGCGTAGCTGGTTACAGTAATGCAATAAGCGTTTTAGGTGTTGCCGCCGGGGCTACAGTGCAAGCTGGTCGTTTTGAAACGTTTAATGCAGCTAACAACACTCCTACTGTTGGAGCTTGGAATGGTGCAGGTTCTGGTTCGGCCATTGATGCAATTAACTTAGGTACGGGTACCGCTGGTACGTTTACTGTAAGTAACCCTGCAAGTACTGCCGATGCTTTGAGAGCCGTTACAAATGGTGTAGGTGCAAGTTGGGCAGTAAGAGCTACAAGCACTGGTACTAACGGTGCTGGTTTGTTTATCTCAAATAATGCAACTGCAACTAACAATAACTTACAATCCAACACAAATGGTTTAGGTAGAGCTGGTTTATTTAATTCTACCAATGCTGCTTCTACAGCAAACGGTGTTGATATAAATGTAGCTGGTACTGGTTTTGCTTTAAGAGCAGCTAGTAGTAATGCTGCACCTAAAGCGTTATTAACTGCTGGAGGTTTACAATTAACGGGTATTGGTGAAGCCGCAAATAGAGTTTTGGTTTCGGATGCTGCAGGAAATGCTACTTGGCAAGCACTTGGTGGTGCAGGCGGTGTTACTGGCTCTGGTACATTAAATTTTGTACCAAAATGGACACCAAACGGCACAAACATTGGCAACTCTTTATTGTTTGATAACGGCTCAAGTATTGGTTTAGGAACTATAACTCCAACACACAGGTTTGATGTTACACATGCTGGCTCAACAGGTATTGGTGTAAATTCTACAGCAGGTTTTTCTGTGGTGGATATTAATGCTGCAAGTGGTGATGCTGCTTTGCGTTTTGGAAATGCAGGCGTTAATCAATGGAATTTGCGTAACAGACCAGGTGATAATTATTTAGAAATTTTTGAACTTGGCGGTGGCGGTAGTCGCTTTGCAATTCAAGATGGTACTGGTAATGTAGGTATTGGTAATACAAGTGCATCAATTGCTTATAAGTTAGATGTTGAGCATGGAGGAAGTACTGGTATTCGTTCAAAATCTACAGGTAGTTTCTCTGTTGTAGATATTGATGCTGCAAGTGGGGATGCTGCATTGCGTTTTGCAAAAGCAGGCGTAAACCAATGGAACATTCGTAATCGTCCTGCAGATGATTATTTAGAAATTTTTGAACTTGGTGGTGGTGGTAGCCGTATGGTTATACAGGATGGTACTGGTAATGTGGGTATTGGTGCTACAACAGCTCCAACCTATAAATTAGATGTACTTCATGGTGGATCAACTGGTGCTAGAATTGCATCATCAGCATCTTTTTCTGTAGTAGATATTGATGCCCAAAGTGGCGATGCTGCTTTACGTTTTGCAAAAGCTGGGGTAAACCAATGGAATATGCGTAACCGCCCTGCAGATGATTATTTAGAATTTTTTGAATTAGGTGGTGGTGGTAGCCGTATGGTAATACAAGATGCAACAGGTAATGTTGGTATTGGGGAAACCACCAATCCGCAATATAAATTAGATGTATTACACGGTGGCTCTACAGGTATTCGTAGCCGTTCTTCTAGTTCTTTTTCTGTAGTTGATATTGATGCACAAAGTGGCGATGCTGCTTTGCGTTTTCAAAAAGCTGGGGTTAATCAATGGAATATGCGTAACCGTCCTGCAGATGATTATTTTGAAATATTTGAATTAGGTGGTGGTGGAAGCCGTGTCGTTATTCAAGATGGTACTGGTAATGTAGGTATTGGTGCTACAACATCTCCTTCCTATAAATTAGATGTAGAACATGGTGGTGCAACAGGTATTCGTAGTAAATCAACCTCTACTTTTTCTGTAGTAGATATTGATGCCCAAAATGGCGATGCTGCATTGCGTTTTCAAAAAGCAGGGGTAAACCAATGGAATACTCGTAACAACCCTGCAAACGACGATTATCAAATATTTGAGCTTGGTGGTGGTGGTGAAAGAATGAGGATTGAGAATACAACGGGAAACATAGTTATTCCAGGTAATCTATCAAAAGGCGGTGGTTCTTTTAGAATTGATCATCCTTTAGATCCTCAAAATAAGTACCTGTATCATAGCTTTGTTGAAAGCCCTGATATGATGAACATTTATAACGGTAATATTGTTACTGACGCTTCAGGTAAAGCAACAGTTCAGTTGCCGGATTATTTCGAAGCACTTAATATGGAATACCGTTATCAGTTAACTGTTATAGGTTCTTTTGCCCAAGCTATTGTTAATAAAGAAGTGGCAGGAAATAAATTTGAAATTGCTACAAGTACGCCAAATGTAAAAGTTAGCTGGCAAGTAACTGGCGTTCGTCATGATGCGTATGCTAATCAAAATCGTATTCCAAATTCGGTTGAAAAAGATGCTAAAAACAAGGGGACGTATGTTCATCCAAAAGCATTTAATAAGCCTATTTCTATGGGTGAAAATTATTCTGGTGGTGAAAATATTTCTTCTTCATTAAATGACATTAAACCTGCTGAAACAAAAGCTGCTAATCCTTTAAATACATCTGGCGGTAGCTTACAAGATGCTCCAGTTGAAAAAGCATCTACCAAAAAAGCTGACGTAAGCGGCAGTGTTATAGATGTTCCTATTCCTGCTAAATCTACTAAAACTCCAGATGTAACTGGAAGTGTAGTTGATGAAGTTAAAAAAGCAGATAAAAAAACAGTTACAAAATCAACTGAAAAAGGAAGTATAGATTAATACTCCATTAAACCTTTCTTAATAACTTGCAGCCATGAAAATTTTCATGGCTGCTTTTTTTACACTACTATCAATAAAGCCTGTCTTGGCTCAAGACACCACTATAAAAATTGGCGCCAATCAAATTACCCTTAGTGAGGTTGTTGTAAACTCTAAACTCAACGTTGCATCTTTCATCCAAAAAATAAAAACAGACACCTCTTTTTATAAAGCGTTTAAAAACTTACGAATAGTAAACTTTAGTGCCATTAACGATATACGCATGAATGATAAAAAGGGAGAAGCAAAGGCAAGCTATTATAGCAAATCAAACCAAACGTATAAAAATACTTGCCGCAAAATGATTACTACAGAAGAGGTTACAACTGGTGACTTTTTTGATGAGAATAAAAACTACAATTACTACACTGCCGAATTATATGCTTCTTTATTTTTTACAAAAGATAGTATTTGTGGCGAAACAAATATTATTGGCAACAAAGCATTTAGCACAGAAGGGAAAAAAGGAGTAGAAAAAAACAAGCAACAATTAAAGATGTTATTTTTTAATCCAGGTCAAAAAATAAATGGATTGCCTTTTATGAGTAACAAAACCGCAATTTACGATGATGATATGGCCGAGTATTATGATATGAAAATTGATGCAGAAGTTTACAACAATACAAGCTGTTTTGTTTTTCGCCAAAAAGTAAAAGCAGGCAATAAAAGCAATGTAGTGGTAGATGAAATGATCACATGGTTTGATGATCAAACCTTTGAAATTAAAGGCAGAAATTACAGCCTTAGTTATGCTGCTGGTGTGTACGATTTTGATGTACAAATGCAAGTAGAAATAAATAAATTTGGTAATTATTTAGTACCTTCTTTAATACGCTATACTGGCAATTGGAAAGCAATTTTTAAAAAAAGAGAACGGGGAATTTTTACAGCTACGCTGTATGGTTTTAAATAATACTGATTATACTTATGCTTCATTTAAAAAAATCGGTCGGCATAATACAATCTACTATTTCAACTTAGTCCTTAACGAAAAAACCAGGACAAGCTAACTACTCATTAAATAAGGACGGTGTTACCTACCTTTTGTTAACTTACTAATCCATTTTTGTTTGCTATCACTTATAAATTGCAGAAAATAAACGCCAGATTGTAACCCTTTGCCATCCATTTTTATTTCTACATTTGCCTCCATTGTAGCTACTTGTTCTTTAATTTTTCTTCCCAAAGCATCCACTAATATCAGGTTACCCTCCGTTTTTTTTCCTGTCCATTTTATTAAAATTATTTCTTTAAATGGGTTAGGGTATGTACTAAAACTATAGGGTGGTATAGCACATGTTGAAGTAGCAATATTGGAGTATTTATCTACTAAATTGCTGTAGGTTACTGCGGCTATTCTAAATAATTTATTTTCTGTAGCTGTAAGTAAAACGTTGTATTGCTGCATTTGAGTGGTTGTAGTATTAAGTATCGTTTTAATGGTTGTCCAAACTATACCATCTAAACTAGTTTCTACATTAAATTGTTTTATGTTTATAGCACTAAAAACTTTCCAATCTATCAACACATTATTTTTATTACAAGTAGTAGATAGTAATCCAATACTTACCGGAAATAAAACTGCTCCAAACTCATGGGCACCTATATCAAACCCAATACCTGCTGGCCTTATCAAGTTTTCAAAATCGGTTAAAGGTGCTTTATTGGCTGTGCCTTTATCAATTGCCGAACTACCTGTTTGCAAATGAAAATCTGCTGTAGATAATACTAGGGTAGGATTTACAAAATTGGGATTCCCCTTTACATCATTAAGTCCATTTATTTTAATATTGTTGGTATTAAAATATAAATTGTAATCGTAAATAGTATTGGTATTATCGTAATTAGTATAAGCTTGGTTAGCAGCCTCATTATTTATTGGGTAAATAATATTGTTTAAAATATTTACATTATTTGAAGTATAAGCAAATATTTCACCTTGAATTTCTACACTTTGAGAATTTTGGTAAGTGGTGTTACTAACAATATCAACATTTTCACTTTCAAAAACATGAATACCAGAACCCCCATTTTTTATACAAATATTATTTGTAACCAACGTTTTTCCTCTGTATCTACCTATGGTTGAATTGTTTTGCGTATTTTTTCCATCATCAATAATAATACCATTTCCATCGCTAATGCAACAACAACCTATCCAAGGCACCATTAATTTATTGCCATATACTTTATTATTTTTCACTATCATTTTATAGCTTGTAAAATTGCTATCTAAATTCCAACTTTGGTAAAAACTAATACCGCTAGCACCAAAAACAGTGTACCAACAATTATTGTAGATGATGTTATTTTCAACAGTGATGTAATCGCTTTGGATAGCACTAATTCCGCCACCACCACATTCCGAAATATCATTATTTAAAAAACTAACATGGTGAGGGTGACCTGTTCCATAAATATCTCCCCTACCATCTGTTGCTAATCCGTTTCCATTAAAAGAGGGGTCAAAATTTGAGCTAGGATTACTACAACCTCCAGGCTGATTTAATGCTGCATTAAGTGTAACATTTACATTATTTCCTTTAATTGTAAATCCGTTTACTTCAATATAAGCTGCACTATCTCTTACCATAAATCCACCCCAAGCATTAAATTGTATTAATGGTTTATGATTAGGGAAATTTTTATACACAATCCATTTTGCGGCAGTACCAGCCCTTGTTACGGTTACCACATTGCATTGATTGCAATTATTTGTATAAGTACCATTCATTACAAAAACGGTATCTCCAGCGTTGGTTAAGTTTGCCGCTTTTTGAATAGTAGCAAAAGGGGTTGCAACTGTTAATCCATTATTAGTATTATCATTACCATTAATAGAGGACACAAAATAATTAGTAGCATAAGTAAAACTAAAAATACAGGTAAAAAATACCATACAACTTATAGCTTTTAATGTAATTTTCATTTTACTAATTTTATAATTAACTAAATTTTTTGCTGCCAAATCAAATAGTACTAGAAATCTACTGTAATGACAATTAGCAATATTGTTGTTTTTTTACTATTTATTAACTTTTGTATAACTATTTTTATAAAATAAATGCAATAATGAAACAATTATTTTTTTTACTTTTTTGCCTACTCAGTAGCTTTTGTTATGCACAACAAAATTTTACCAAGGCAGATGCACATGCTTTAAAAATTGGGAAACAGGATAGTACTAATATGGGTTCAATTGCCACCCTTCTTACTAAACCTTTTTCAGAAAAAATAGATAAAGCAAGAGCCATTTATACTTG
>JANNWD010000335.1:0-16840 GCA_031408315.1 Bacteroidota bacterium | reverse complement strand
CTTTACTGGTATAATTAAAGAAGAGAATATACGGATGAACAAGCAAGTAGAAACTATACTACAAGCGGCTTTGCTAGATAAGCAAGAAGTGCAATTGAACCTAAAAAAATTATCGGCACATGAGTTAATTGATGCAGCATTAAATAATATAACTTTACAAATAGAGGAAAAAGGCGGTAAGTTAGAAGTTAATAAAGCAGCCGAAAAAGATTTAATAATGGCCGATGATGTACATTTCACCAATTTAATAAATAACTTGTTAGACAATGCCGTTAAATACTCTAACGAAAAGCCAACCGTAAAATTATCTACCCAAAATACAGGTAAACAAATACGTATTAAAATAGAAGACAATGGTATAGGTATGAACAAAGAAACCCTTAACCGAATTTTTGAAAAATTTTATAGAGCCCACACAGGTAATGTACATAATGTAAAAGGTTTTGGATTGGGGTTAAGTTATGTAAAAACGATGATTGAGGCTCATAAGGGAATAATTAAAGCAGAGAGTACACTTGGAAAAGGAAGTAGTTTTGTGGTAACTATTCCGTTAGCCATTTAAAACATTTTCCAAATAATTTCCAGTAATCCACACTAATCCACATCTCTTCACAATTAATCCACACCCTCTTTCGCCAAAAGTAGGTTATAGTCAATACCAATAAGCTTTACAGCTTGTGGATAAAAATGTTATATGTAAAACACTATTAAAAGTGGGAAAATGTGTTTATTTGTGTAGATTTATGTTTTAAAATAGCTAATTTATACAAATGACAGGTTTTTTAGGTGAATTTGAAGCAACTATTGACTCAAAAGGTCGCTTTTTACTTCCGGTAGGCTTTAAAAAGCAACTGCCAGAAGAGGGAGGCAACCAGTTTGTGATTAATAGAGGTTTTGAAAAATGCCTAACCTTATATCCACTACAAAGCTGGGATCCTATTTTTTTAAAAATTAGCAAATTGAATGATTTTGACCCTAAGGTAAGAGAATTTAGACGACATTTTTTAAATGGAGCTACACAAATTGAATTGGATAGTGCAGGAAGATTACTGTTGCCTAAAAATTTAATTGAACATGCCGGTTTAGATAAGGATAGTAAAGATATAGTGTTGGTATCGGCCGTAAACAAAATAGAAATCTGGGATAAAAATAAGTACACACAGTTCTTTGACACTTTTACACCGCAAGGCTTTAGCGATTTGGCTAATGAAGTAATGAATAAAGAAGAGTTAAGTTAATTGGTAAAAAAGTTAATTAGGTAATAAAGTATGAACCAAACAAACACAAAACCAATTAACCAATTAACGGATAACATCAGCAACTATCATATACCCGTTTTATTAAACGAAGTAATTGAAGGTTTAGCAATTAAGCCCAATGGCATTTATGTAGATTGTACGTTTGGAGGAGGTGGTCATAGTAAAGCAATTCTTTCTTTGTTAAATGCAGCTGGAAGACTTATTGTTTTTGACCAAGATGAAGATGCTAAAGCAAATGTGCCTAATGATGAAAGAGTAATTTTTGTGCCACAAAATTTTATACACTTACAACGCTTTTTACGTTTGCATAAAGCTAATGAAGTAGATGGGATTTTAGCAGACTTAGGCGTAAGCAGCCATCAATTTGATGAAGCCGAAAGAGGTTTTTCTATACGGTTTGATGCCGATTTAGATATGCGGATGGATAAACGCCAAACCCTTACTGCGGCTACTGTTTTAAAAGATTTTACGGAGTTACAATTGCACAAAATGTTTGAAAAATTTGGCGAAGTAACTAATGCAAAAACACTAGCAAAAACAATTGTTGAACAAAGAAATGTGGCTACGATAAAAACAATTAACGAATTTAAAAAAGCTATACACTCTGCGGTTAAAGGTAACCCCCAAAAATATTTTGCCCAGGTGTTTCAAGCGTTGCGTATTCAAGTAAATAGTGAGTTAGAAGTGTTACAAAATTTATTACAACAAATCCCATCCATTTTAAAACCTCAAGGTAGAGTAGCCATTATCACCTTTCATTCGTTAGAAGATAGAATTGTAAAATCTTTTTTTAAAACAGGAAGTATTGAAGAAGTTGAAGAAGATGATGTGTACGGTACAAAGCCAAATAATCCCTTATCTATTATTACCAAAAAACCAATAACAGCAACGGTAGAAGAGTTAAAACAAAATTCAAGAAGTAGAAGTGCAAAACTTAGAGTAGCAGAAAAAAAATAGGCAAAAACAATTGATAATAAAATAGGCAACAGAAATAAAATAAAACTTACCGTCTTTACGCCTTATCGGCAAAAGAAAAATGGCTGAAACAAAAAACATAGAACAACAATTACCAACACCAACTAACCAAAAATTAGATTGGAAAAAAATGTTCAATTATAAGTGGGTAGAAAAAAATATTCCTTTCTTTTTGTTTTTGGCTTTGTTGGCGGTTTTATACATATACAACGGACATTACAACGATAAAATTGCTCGTAAAATAAACGCAACTGAAAAACACATTAAAGAATTAGAGTACGAATACAAAACAATAAAAAGCGAAGTAATATTTAGAAGTAAAGCAAGTGAGCTAGTAAAAGCCGTGGAACCATTAGGCTTAAAAGAATTATTAACACCGCCAGTTTTATTAAATGATACAGTAAAATAAAAATATAATTCTTTTTTAGAAAATAAAAGTGGATATAAAAAAAGACATATTGTGGAGAGTTTATCTCTGTTTTATTGCAATGGCATTACTTGGCTTTGTAGTGCTTGGTCGTACATTCTATATTCAACGAGTAGAGGGAAATTATTGGAAAAAAATGGGTGATAGTTTGCATTTAAAATATTTACCAATACAAGCAGAGAGAGGAACAATTTATAGCGAAGATGGAAATATGCTAAGTACATCGGTTCCAATATTTGATGTGTTTATAGATTTTGGTGCAGAGGGGTTAAGAGAAAAAAATGGAAAACGCTTTCGGGAAAATATAGACTCGTTAAGTTTTAGGTTGGCTAATTTATTTAAAGACAAATCAACCGCCGAGTATAAAAAAATACTACAACTAGCCTACAAAAATGAAGACAGATATTTTACATTAAAAAAGAAAATATCTTTTTCGGAGTATACAGCATTAAGAAAATTTCCTTTGGTACGCCAAGGCAGAAATAAAAGCGGTTTCATCATCGATCCAAGAGATAAACGCATTAATCCTTATGTACTGTTGGCGAATAGAACAATTGGTTTATCAAGAGAAGATAGTAATAAAAATGTGGGGTTAGAAAGAAGTTATGACAGTTTGCTAAAGGGCAGTACAGGTCAGCGTTTGATGCGTTATATGGCAGGGGCTTATGTACCTGTAGATGGTGCAGAAGTTGACCCTGAAAACGGAAAAGATATTATTAGCACACTAGATACTTACATGCAAGACGTTGCAGAAAATGCTTTAATGAAAATGTTGGTGAATAATAACTCTACACATGGTACAGCTATTGTAATGGAAACCGCTACTGGCAAAATAAAAGCCATTGCAAATTTAGGTAAACAAGCAGATGGCACTTATGCCGAAGATTTTAATTATGGAATTGGAAAAGCAACTGAACCAGGTTCTGTATTTAAGTTAGCTACATTAATGAGTTTGATGGATGATGGATATGTTACAAATAATAGCATTGTGGATTGCGAAGGTGGTGCAAAATATTTTTATGGTTTACGTATTAAAGATTCTCATTTAGGTGCAGGTTCATTAACAGTAAAAGATGCTTTTTTACGCAGTAGCAATGTGGCATTTGCAAAACTGGCCGATCAATATTATCATAATCAACCATCCAAGTTTATAAATAATTTACACAAGTATAAATTAGATGTATTGACTGGAGTAGATATTACCGCTGCGGCTGCAAAACCTACCATTAAAAAACCAACCAATCGTAGCTGGGCAAATACAACCATTCCTTATATGGCACATGGTTACGAAGAGTTGGTAACTCCATTGCACATGCTTACATTTTATAATGCGGTAGCTAACAACGGTAAATTAATGCGGCCATATTTAGTAAGTGCTATAAAGCAATACGGTGTTGATGTTCGTAGAATTGAACCACAAGTATTAGTTGAAAAAATTTGCACCAACGAAACACTTATACAATTAAGAGAGTGCTTAAGTGCAGTGGTTGATAGTTTACATGGTACTGGTCATAAAATTTTATTTGATAGTGCATATAAAATTGCTGGCAAAACGGGTACGGCTGTTAGTGCATTAAATAACAAAGGATATAACAAAGGAAATAAAATTTATCAAGCTTCTTTTATTGGTTATTTTCCTGCAAATAATCCAAAATATACAATGGCTGTGGTAATCCAAAATAGTAAAGAGTCTAAATTGGTTTTTGGTGCAGATGTTTCTGGTAGAGTATTTAAAGAAATTAGTGATAGAATTTATGGTAGATATTTAAGTACACAAAAATATAAATCTGTATCTGGTGCAGATACAGTGCAATACAATTATTATGGTGCTGCAAAAGATGTTTCTTCTATTTTTAGTACAATGAATATTGGCTATAGCGGTAATCACAATACTGCTGGTACAATTCAATATGTAAATTATAAAAATAACAAGGCATCACTAAATAATAATTTAGCTACAGTAAAAAATATACTGCCAAATGTAGTAGGTATGGGTTTAAAAGATGCGTTGTACATTTTAGAAAATGCAGGATTAAAAACAACGATAAGCGGTAGAGGAAAAGTAGTTAATCAATCTTTAACCGCTGGTACAGTATTTAAAAAAGGACAAACAATAACATTGATTTTAAATTGATTTTACAAGATATACTATATAAAGTAAACATAAAATCTATTGTTGGTAACACAACAGTTGAGGTAAATTCGTTACAATTAGATTCTCGTAAAGTGAATACTGGCAATGCTTTTATTGCTATAAAAGGGATGATTAGTGATGGGCATACTTTTATTAAAGCAGCTATTGACAAGGGTGCAACAGTAATTGTATGTGAAAACTTGCCCCCCGTAATTAATTCTTTAATAGTATATGTAGAAGTTGAAAATGCAGAAATCGCAGTAGGAATTATGAGTAGTAATTTTTACGGAAACCCATCTACAAAAATTAGCTTAATTGGTGTTACAGGTACAAATGGCAAAACAACAGTTGCTACATTATTATTCGATTTGTTTACACAACTTGGCTTTAAATGTGGGTTGATTAGTACTGTTCAAAATCAAATTGCAGAGGAAATAATTTCAGCTACGCATACTACACCAGATGCAATTAGTTTAAATGCTTTGTTATATAAAATGATTGAAGAAGATTGTTCCTATGTTTTTATGGAAGTAAGCAGTCATGCTATTCATCAACATCGAATTGCTGGCGTACAATTTAAAGGCGGAATATTTACTAACATAACACACGACCATTTAGATTATCATAAAACATTTGATGAATACATAAAAGTAAAAAAATCTTGGTTCGATAATTTGCCAACAACAACGTTTGCCATAAGCAATGCAGATGATAAACGTGGAATGGTAATGTTGCAAAATACTTCTGCTAAAAAAATATTTTATAGTCTTAAAACTATTGCAGATTATAAAGGTAAAATATTAGATAATGGCTTATCAGGCCTTCACCTTTCTATAAACGAAATTGATGTTCATTTTAAAATGATTGGGGAGTTTAATGCCTACAATCTTTTAGCAGTATACGCTACAGCAATTTGTTTGGGGCAAGAAAAAAATAATGTGTTACAAATTTTAAGCAACTTAACAGGTGCCGAAGGAAGATTTGATTACATAGTAAGCCAGCATGATAAAGTAATTGGTATTGTTGATTATGCACATACACCAGATGCATTATTAAATGTGTTAGCTACAATAAAAAAATTACGCCAAGGGCACGAAAAAATAATTTCGGTTGTGGGTTGTGGTGGTAATAGAGATAAAACAAAGAGGCCAATAATGGCAGAAGTGGCTTGTGAGCATAGCGATAAAATTATACTTACATCCGATAATCCTCGTAATGAAGACCCAGAAGAAATTTTAGCCGATATGCAAAAAGGGGTAAACGTTGTTACTAAAAGAAAAGTAATAACAATTGCAGATAGAAAGGAAGCGATCAAAACCGCTGTAAGCCTTGCCTCTTACCAAGATATTGTTTTAATAGCAGGAAAAGGGCATGAAAAATATCAAGAAATAAAAGGAGTAAAGTACGATTTTGATGATAAAAAAGTATTAAAAGAAATGTTTGAATTGTTAGAAAAATAAAAATGTGTAAGTAAATAAAATGCTATGACTGTAGGGAATTAGCAAATTATCGAATTACCAAATTATCGAATTATTATGTTATATCATTTATTTGATTGGTTAACCAAAGAAGGGTTTTCTTTCCCAGGCAGTGGTTTGTTTAAATTTCAAACTTTTAGAGTTTTAATGGCTGTATTATTAAGTTTGCTAATTACAACTGTTTATGGAAAAAAACTAATTGCTTTTTTGCAAAAAAAGCAATTAGGCGAAAGCGTTAGAGATTTAGGTCTAGCTGGTGAGCAGCAAAAAAAAGGTACACCAACAATGGGAGGTATTATTATTTTATTGGGTATTCTTATCCCTACTTTATTATTTGCCAATTTAGATAAAGTGTATATCCGATTAATGATGCTTTGTACTGTATGGCTTGGTACTATTGGGTTTATAGATGATTATTTAAAAATAAGATCTAAACGCATTGCACAAGCAAAAGGATTAGCATATAAAAAAAGCGACAGTGATGGGCTAGCAGGACGATTTAAAATATTTGGACAAGTAATGTTGGGAATTATTGTAGGTGCTACACTTTATTTTAATCAAAGTGTAGTAGTTAAAAGAGAGTACAATGCACAACTAGGGCCAAAGGAAAGGGCAACTAATGCAAAATTAGATACTATTACAATTGATGGTAAAACACATATTTACACTTCTGTAAAAACCCCTATTACAACTATTCCTTTTGTAAAAGGGCATGAGTTTAATTATGCAAAATTATTGCCACAAGGTTGGAGAGATTATACATATATACTCTATATACTTGTTGTAATTTTTATTGTAACCGCTGTAAGTAATGGAGCAAATATTACGGATGGGTTAGATGGATTAGCAACAGGAGTAAGTGCTATTATTGGAATTTGTTTAGGTGTATTTGCTTACGTAAGTGGTAATATAAAATTTGCCGAATACTTAAATATAATGTACATACCCAATCTTGGGGAGCTCTCTATTTTTATTGCAGCATTCGTTGGTTCTTGTATTGGCTTTTTGTGGTACAACAGTTATCCAGCACAGGTTTTTATGGGAGATACTGGCAGCCTTGCATTGGGTGGAATTATTGCCGCATTAGCTATTATTGTTCGTAAAGAATTATTAATACCCATTTTTTGTTTTGTGTTTTTAGTAGAAAATTTAAGCGTTATGATTCAAGTGGCTTATTTCAAATACACCAAACGAAAGTATGGAGAAGGAAAAAGAATTTTCTTAATGAGCCCATTGCATCATCATTACCAAAAATTAGGTTATCACGAAAGCAAAATTGCAGTACGCTTTTGGATAGTAACTATTTTAAGTGTGGTGTTAGCAATTGTAACATTAAAATTAAGATAATAAAGAAAGTACGGAAAGCCAAACAAATAAACCTTTCTATGTTTTCCAATGCATCCAATATCTATGAAATAAAAAATATTCAATGAAACACTAACCTATTAAATTCTATGCTGTTGAAGAACCATTTTTAAAAAATTATGAATAATGCTCAAAATATCAAAGCGGTTAATAAATCTCCCGATCTGTCGGGAGGTTTGGGGAGGTCGATTGTAATATTGGGTGCAGGCGAAAGCGGAGTAGGGGCTGCTATTTTAGCAAAGCAGCAAGGCTACGATGTTTTTGTAAGCGATGGAGGGAAAATTAAAGACGAGTATAAAAACGAATTAGCTCAACATAAAATTGAGTTCGAAGAAGAACAACATACTGAGGAGAAAATTTTTACTGCTAATGAAGTAATGAAAAGCCCAGGTATTCCAGAAAAAAATGAATTAGTAAAAAAAGTAAGAGCAAAAGGGATTGAAATTATTAGCGAAATAGAATTAGCCTATAGGCATAAAGGCAATAGCAAAATAATTGGAATTACAGGCAGCAATGGAAAAACTACCACTACATCACTCATCTATCATATTTGCAAAACTGCAGATGTTGATTGTGCAGTTGTGGGTAATATTGGTTTTTCATTTGCAAAGCAAGTAGCTATAGAACCAAAGCCATTGTATGTTGTAGAGATTAGTTCTTTTCAATTAGATGATATAAAAACATTTAAACCAAATGTAGCGGTACTAACAAATATTACCGAAGATCATTTGGATAGATACGAATATAACATTCAAAATTATATAAATAGCAAATTTAGAATTGCCGAAAATCAAACTGAAGAAGATGTATTTATATATTCTTTAGATGACGAAACAACAATAAAAAATATTACTAACTATTCCATTAAATCAACACTAGCCCCATTCACCATGAGTAAACCACTGCCACAAGGAGCCTATTTGCAAAATGCAAAAATGCACTTAAAATGGAAAAATGAAGAAATGCAAATGAATATATCAGACTTTGCAGTTAAAGGAAAACACAATCAATATAATAGTATGGCAGCAAGTTTAGCAGCAACAGCAGTAGATATTCGTAAGGAAAAAATTAGAGAAGCACTACAAACATTTGAAAGTTTAGAGCATAGAATGGAACCTGTTGTAACAATCAAAGGGGTAGAATTTATTAATGATAGTAAAGCTACAAATGTTAACAGTACTTGGTTTGCTTTGGAGAGTATGGAAAAGCCAACCATACTTATTTTAGGCGGTGTAGATAAAGGAAATGATTACTCATTAATTAAGCAGTTAGTAAAAGAAAAAGTAAAAGCAATTGTGTGTATGGGTGCCGATAATTTAAAAATACACGAAGCATTTGGAGATGTAATACCACTAATTGTAAACACAACAACTGCAACAGAAGCTGTACAAGCAGCATTTCATTTTGCCCAAAAAGGCGATTGTGTTTTGTTAAGCCCAGCATGTGCCAGCTTCGATTTATTTAAAAATTATGAAGATAGAGGAAATCAATTTAAACAAGCAGTAAAAGAATTATAATTGGCAGAAAATATAAACATAAAACAATTATTTACACCATCATCATTTTCCAATGTTGGTAGCAACCTTGCATCCAAAACTAAAGGAGATAAAGTTATTTGGGCAATTGTTGTTATACTAACATTAGCAAGTTTATTGGTAGTGTATAGTAGCACAGGTTCGTTAGCATATAAATATAGTAAGAGTACCGAAAGTTATTTGTTTAAACAATTTGCCTTTATAGTTTTAGGTGTTATGCTTATTTATTTTGCACATCGAGTTAACTACACTATTTATGCAAGAGTAGCCAAAATTTTATTTTTAATTTCTGTACCATTAATGATTTATACCCTCTTTTTTGGTTCAAGCATAAATAGTGCAAGTCGATGGATAACGTTGCCAGTAATTAATATGACGTTGCAAACATCCGATTTAGCAAAGCTGGCATTGTTCATGTATTTAAGCTTACAACTAAGTCGAAAGCAAGCTGTAATCAAAGATTTTAAAAAAGGATTTTTACCAATTATAATCCCTGTAGTAATTATTTGTGCATTAATAGCACCAGCAAATTTATCAACAGCGTTATTAGTTGGAGCAACAAGTTTTATGCTAATGTTTATTGGCAGGGTTAATACAAAACATTTACTAATATCTATTGGTATTGCTTTAATTCCAATATTTTTTTTATACGCACTTGCAGTAAGCACTTATGATGTTAAAGAAAATAAAGCAAAAGAACTTCCAAGCATTGTAAATATTGGTAGAATAAAAACTTGGGTGGGTAGAATACAAACATTTAAATACAGTACAAAAGAAAACGATACAGAAAAAACCTATCAAAATAATCAAGCAAAAATTGCCATTGCAAACGGCGGTTGGATAGGTAAAGGCCCTGGCAATAGCACACAACGAAATTTTTTGCCACACAGTTATAGCGATTTTATTTATGCCATTATTATAGAAGAATATGGTTTTTTTGGGGCCACATTTATGATGTTTATTTACCTGTTGTTTTTGTATAGATGTATTCGGTTGTATAGAAAATGCCCTTATGCATTTGGTGCATTTTTGGCGTTAGCATTAAGTTTTACATTGGTCATACAAGCTATTGCAAACATGGGTGTGGCGGTAAATGCGTTTCCAAATACTGGCGTTACATTGCCGCTGGTAAGCATGGGAGGTAGCAGTTTTTTATTCACTTGTTTATCTATTGGTATTGTGTTAAGTGTTGCAAGAAATGTGGAGCAGTTAGAAGGAAAAAATCAGGAGGTTGTAGTAAATGAATAAAAAAATTATTATAGCAGGTGGTGGCACTGGCGGTCATATTTTTCCAGCAATTGCAATTGCTAATGCCCTAAAAAAAATAGATAGTAAAATTGAAATACTATTCGTTGGTGCAAAAGGAAAAATGGAAATGGAAAAAGTGCCACAAGCTGGCTATAACATTGAAGGGTTAGATATTGCAGGCTTTAACAGAAGTTCTTTGATAAAAAATATTGGCTTACCATTTAAGTTAATAAAAAGTTTTTTTCAAGTAAAAAAAATTTTTACTTCCTTTAAACCCATTGCTGTTATTGGAGTTGGAGGCTACAGTAGTTTCCCTGTATTAAAATATGCACAAGCAAAAGGGATAAAAACATTTATACACGAAAGCAATTCTTTTGCAGGAAAAAGTAATATCCTACTAGGTAAAAAAGCAACTAAAATTTTTGTAGCAACCGATGGTATGGAAAAATTCTTTCCATCAAATAAAATAAAAATTACGGGTAATCCAGTACGAAAAATAATTGCTGAAAATAATATTAGCCGAAAAGAAGGAATTGAGTTTTTTAATTTAGATGCTAGCAAAAAAACAATTTTGTCTGTTGGTGGTAGTCTTGGAGCAAAAAGTATTAACGAAGCAATCGATAAAAATATTGATGAGTTTGAAAAACATGCATTGCAATTAATGTGGCAATCAGGTAAGCCTTTTGCAACCAAAGCACAACAAACTGCAAAAGGTAAAGCCAATATTTATACCAATGATTTTATTACCAAAATGGAATATGCTTATGCCGCCGCCGATTTGGTAATAAGCCGCAGTGGTGCTATGGCAATTGCAGAGTTATGTGTGGTACAAAAGCCAACCATTTTTGTGCCGTATCCACATGCCGCCGAAGATCATCAAACCGTAAATGCACAAAATTTAGTTAATAAATCAGCTGCACTTACCATAAAAGACGATGAAGCGTTACATAAATTAGTAAGCAGTATCATAGAATTATCAAATAATAATGAACAACAACAAACATTAAAACAAAACATAGCAAAACTTGCCATAACCAATGCCGATGAAGTTATTGCCAATGAAATATTAAGTACAGTATAAAAAATGACAAACGAGTTAAACCAAATATTGAAATCTTTACTTAACTCTTCTTCAAAAGAAGGGGGAGTATATTTTATTGGGATTGGCGGTATTGGCATGAGTGCAATTGCTCGTTATTTTTATGCAAAAGGTTTAAGCGTTAGTGGTTATGATAAAACTGAAACTACATTAACAAAACAATTAGTTACAGAGGGCATATCGGTGCATTACGAAGACAATATTGAGTTAGCTAATAAAAATGCAGCGTTTATAGTATACACACCTGCCATTCCAAAAAACCATACCGAGTTAAATTATTTCATAAACAATAATTATACGGTTGTAAAACGCAGCGATGTGTTAGGTGCAATAACAAACAGTTCTTTCAATATTTGTGTGGCAGGTACACATGGCAAAACAACTACAAGCAGTATGGTTGCACATTTATTGCAACATAGTGGTTATGGGTGCAATGCATTTTTGGGTGGAATAGCTGTTAATTATAACAGCAACTTTTGGAGTAGTCAAAAAAATGTTTGTGTTGTAGAAGCAGATGAATATGATAGAAGTTTTTTAAAACTAAATCCTGATATAGCAATTATCACAGCTATCGATCCAGATCATTTAGATATTTATGGCACAGCCGAAAATGTAGAAAATGCTTTTATTGAATTTTCTACAAAAATAAAAAAAGGTGGTTGCTTAATATTAAAATATGGTTTAAAAAGAGGAAACGATTTTAAGGTAGACGATACTTGTACTTATTCTTCAATTGATGCTAATGCAAATATTAATGTGCAAAATTTAACTATGCACAATGGTAGTTACACTTTTGATGTAGTTAATAATTATTGGACAATTAAAGATGTAACGCTAAACATGGGCGGATTACATAATGTAGAAAACTTAATAGCAGCAATTGGCGTAGCCAAATATTTAAAAATTGAAGATTCAAAAATTAAAGATGCTGTAAGTTCTTACAAAGGAGTTAAAAGAAGATTTGAATACATTGTTAAAAACGATGAGGTTGTTTTTATAGATGATTATGCACATCATCCAGATGAGTTGAATGCATTATTAAGTGGAGCAAAAAATTTGTTTCCCACAAAAAAATGTATCATCATTTTTCAACCACACTTGTTTAGTAGGACAAATGATTTTGCAGATGGCTTTGCAGCAGCGTTGGATAAAGCAGATGAAGTAATTCTTTTACCTATTTACCCTGCAAGAGAATTACCAATGGAAGGTGTAAACAGCGAAATGATTTTGCAAAGAATGAAAAATAAAAATGTAAAAGTGATAACGAAAGAAAGGTTAATTGAAGTTTTAAGCAGTAATCATTTTACAAACACAATACTTATAACTGCAGGTGCAGGAGATATAGACACATTAATAGAACCAATAAAAAATTTATTAACTAAATAATTGGGAAACTTTAAAACATATAACCTAAAGCAAATTTTATTTGGCGTACTATGGCTTTTATTAGCGGTAGCTGCTATCGTTTTGTTAGTAGCAGCTATTAATAAAAAAGAGGAAAAAAAATGTCAAGCCATTGAGGTAAGTATGAATGGGAGCGGTAATAATTTTTTTGTGGAGGAAAGTGATGTGTTGGTAATGATGAAAAAATTACAAAACAAAGAAATTGTAGGCAGCCCAATTAGTACTATTAATTTACGCTTATTAGAAACTGAATTAGAAAAAACTACATGGATTAAAAAAGCAGAACTATTCTTTGATAATAATGAAGTATTAAAAGTAAGCATTGAAGAAAGAGAGCCAATTGCAAGATTATTTACAACAACGGGTTCATCTTTTTACATTGATAGTATGCTTTATAAATTGCCATTAAGCGATAAGTTTAGTGCAAGAGTGCCGATTTTTACTAGCTTTTCGTCGGATAAAATAATAATGAGTGCTTTCGATAGTATTATTTTAAAGCAAGTAAAAGAGTTAAGCTTGGCAATACAAAAAGATTCTTTTCATACGGCAATGATTGATCAAATTGATATTACACGACAAGCCACTTTTGAGTTTTTTCCAAAAATTGGTAACCAAGTAATACAGTTTGGTACAGCAACAGATATTGAAAGTAAATTGTACAGACTAAAATTATTTTACAAAAAAGTAATGGCAAACGAAAGTTGGAATAAGTATAGTGTTGTCAATTTACAATATGCTAATCAAATTGTAGCAAAGCGAAGAGGAGTAGAAGATGTAACTGCTGATTCGTTAAAAGCAATTCAGCTAATGCAAATAATTGCTACCAATGCAGAAAAGAAGGCAAGCGATAGTTTACAAACCATACAGCAAGATAATAGTAATAATACAACCGATAGTACAATTATCCAACAAAGTATAGAAAGAAATGAAGATGATGTTGTGCTTGGTTCCAATACCATTGAAGAGCCCATTTTAAAAAAATCAGTAAACGTAAAACCGCAACCAATTGTTGCAAAATCAATTAATCCAAAACCTATTACAAAGCCTGTAAAACCAATCCCAGCAAAGCCTATGGTAAAGCCCAAGCAAAAAAATTAATACTAATATTCCTTTTTGTATCTGCGTAATCAGCGATATCGGTGGGAAAAAACAAAATAACACAAACACAAAACACACAATTATGAATCAAGAACAACCCATTATCGTAGGCTTAGACATAGGCACTACAAAAATTGCAGCCATAGCCGGCCGCAAAAATGAATACGGCAAGTTAGAAATTTTGGGATTTGGTAGAGCCAACAGCAATGGCGTACAACATGGTATGGTATTGAATATTGACCAAACTATTAAAGCAATTGAAATGGCTTTAAAAAATTGCTACGACAGCAACCCAAATTTAGAAATTGGTGAAGTATATGTTGGCATTGCCGGCCATCATATTAAAAGCTTACAAACCCGTGGTGATATTGTACGTCAAGCGGTTGATGATGAAATTAGTCAGCAAGAAATTGATAGACTAGTAGCCGATCAATACAGAACGTACATACCAGCAGGCGATCAAATTATTGATGTAATTCCACAAGAGTTTACGGTAGATAATTTTCAAAACATTCCTAATCCAATTGGATATAGTGGTGTAAAAGTTGGTGCAAATTTTCATATAATAACTGGCGATAAAAATGCCATCCGAAATATAAATAGAAGTGTAGATAAATCTGGATTAAAAACAAAAGATTTAGTACTTCAACCACTAGCATCTGCGGCAGCAGTAATGTGTGATCAGGATTTAGAAGCTGGCGTAGCCATTGTTGATATTGGTGGAGGCACAACAGACCTTGCCGTTTTTTACGAAGGTATTTTAAAGCACACCGCAGTAATTCCGTTTGGTGGCGAAAATATTACCAACGATATTAAAACAGGTTTAGGCGTTTTAAAAACACAAGCCGAGCAAATGAAAGTACAATTTGGTAGTGCATTGAGTGATGAAGCAAAATCAAATGCTTTTATCACAATACCAGGTTTACGTGGTATGGCGCCAAAAGAAATATCTGTAAAAAACTTAGCAGCTATTATCCAAGCAAGGATGAGTGAAATTATGGATTTTGTAACCTATCATTTAAAGCAAGTAGGGTTGGATACTCGTATGCTTAATGGCGGTGTAATCCTTACTGGTGGTGGCTCTCAATTAAAACATTTAATACAGTTAACAGAATATGTTACAGGTTTAAATGCAAGAATTGGCTACCCTAACGAACATTTAGCTGGTGGCCATATTGATGAATTAGCCAAACCAATGTACAGCACTTGTATAGGATTAATTTTAAAAGGTTACAACGATTACGAAAATAAAAACAAGCAGTTTGAGCAAAGCTTTAGAAAGGTAAATGTACCTGCCGATTTACAACAACAACCAGTAGATGAAACATTAGATGTTGTCGAAAACGAAACGGTAAAAATTAAGCAACGTAAAACATTAAAAGGTTTTATGGATGGCTTTAAAAACGGTTTGATAGATTTATTTAAGGAAGAGGAAGACGCTAAATTATAAAGACCTCACCCCAACCCCTCTCCAAGAGAGTGGGAGCTAGAAGATTAGAATAAAGAATGGCCGGAAGAAGTTGTAGAGAGATTGAAGCATTGATGAGTAAAGTTAATTAGATGATTTGGAAGAAATAATGTTTGGATATGTTTAATGCACCGCTCCTTCTCCATTTGGAGAAGGAGATGGAGGATGAGGTAGCTCAACAAAGAAACAATAGTACAAGTGAGTGACACAACGATGATGACCAATGAATCAACAGCTGGTAACAAAAAAATAGACTAACCCAAAACGCAGCAATGTTTTTCTTTCTTACTAATCGAAAAATTTAAGTTGTATAAATTCAAACAGCCCTTCTAAATTTTTTTAAAGGATTTAGAGGTAGCACAAACAAACAAACTATGATTCATTTTGATTTGCCAAAAGATCAATCCTCCATCATCAAAGTAATTGGTGTTGGCGGCGGCGGAAGCAATGCGGTAAACCACATGTTTTCGCAAAATATAGAAGGTGTAAATTTTATTATTTGTAATACCGATGCACAAGCCATTGCACAAAGTAAAGTACCCAATAAAATTCAATTGGGGCCACATTTAACGCAAGGTTTAGGTGCAGGTGCAAATCCTAAAATTGGTAAAGAAGCCACCGAAGAAAGTTTAGAAGAAATAAAACGCATACTAGAAGTAAATACCAAAATGGCATTTATAACCGCAGGTATGGGTGGTGGCACCGGTACAGGCGGTGCACCCATTTTAGCAAAAATTTGTAAAGACTTAGGTATTTTAACTGTAGGTATTGTAACTACTCCATTTGCTTATGAGGGCAAAAAACGAATTGCACAAGCAGAGGAAGGTATTATGCTTTTAAAAAATCATGTTGATACTTTATTAGTAATAAGCAACGATAAATTGCGTCATCAATTTGGTAATTTAAAAATGAAAGAAGCATTTGCAAAAGCAGATAATGTTTTAGCAACCGCTGCAAAATGTATTACCGATGTTATTAATAGTACAGGACAAATTAATGTGGATTTTGCCGATGTATGTACTGTAATGAGTAATGGTGGTGTTGCTATTTTAGGTAGTGCATTTGCCGAAGGCGAAAACAGAGCACAAGATGCTATTGAAAATGCATTAAACTCTCCGTTGTTGAATGATAATGATATACGTGGAGCAAAATGGATTTTAATAAACATTAATTCTGCCGAAGGCGAACATGAGTTTACGATGGACGAAGTAGAAGTTATTCAAAACCATTTAATAGGGCAGGCTGGCGAAGATACCGATGTAATTTTAGGCTTAGGCTACGATAATACACTAGGTAGCGAATTGAGTATAACACTAATTGCTACAGGGTTTGAGCATAAAGACCCTTTTG
>JANNWD010000334.1:0-6644 GCA_031408315.1 Bacteroidota bacterium | reverse complement strand
ATACGTATGATATGCTAAAATTTGGCGATCATCATATTTTTGATAGCGATGATTTAGCCGAGATAAAAAAACATTTTGCAAAAATAGCTAACTCAAATAAAATTATATTAACTACGGAAAAAGATGGTGTACGCCTACATAAATTTGAAGCAGAGTTAAACAATTTTCCTATTTATATATTACCCATTGAGCATTCTTTTATGTTTGGGCAAGGTGCCGAATTTGATAAAATTATAATTGATTTTATAAAGTCGTATAAAAATTGATGGCAATAATTTTAGTAGAATGCTTGTGTAAATGCGATACTTTAAAAAAAATGGGCACAATAAAATATTGCAATAATGTAATAAAAAATTTATTTAGCAATATCTATTTTTACTTTTTTATTTTTTATTTTTTCGTCTTTAATTAAATGTAAAGTATCACTTACTTTTATTTTTTTAATGGCAACAAAACTAAAAAAATCTTTTACTTCAATTAAGCCAATATCTTCTTGCTTTAGTTCGCCTACTTTGCTAAAAAAGCCCACTATATCGATTTTATTTACTTTATCTTTTTTTCCAGCAGCAATAAACAAGGTGCTCCATTTAGGCTTTTCGGGTATTTCGTAATTGCCTGAAAGTGCTTGTAAAGTGGAGTTTGCTGTTATATAGTGTGATAATTTTTCCTCTTCAGAGTGTATTACATAGGTTGTTCCGCTGCTGTCCATCCTTGCCGTACGACCGTTTCTGTGGGTAAATGTAGCCTCATCATTTGGTAAATGATAATGAATAATATTTCTAATATTTGGTATATCTAAACCACGGCTGGCTAAATCGGTGGTAACCAAAATTTCACTTGTTCCGTTTCTAAATTTGCACAATGCAGCATCACGTTCTTGCTGCTCCATACCACCATGGTAAAATACATTTAATATTCCTTTTTCATTTAATAAAGCACTTGTACGTTCTACGCTTTCTCTATGGTTACAAAAAATAATAGACGAACGATTACCTAAAAAGCAAAGCAATTTAAATAAGGTTTCAATTTTATCTTTATCCTCCGAAAAAACGGTTTTAATTTCTAACCCTAAACCATCGGTTAATTTATCTGCTAAATAATTCAGTTTTATTGGTTCGTTTACACCAACAAATGCTGGAACATCTACAGCATCAGTTGCCGATGTTAAAATTCTTTTTGTAACATTTTTTAAGGAACCTACAATAAATTCCATTTCTTCTGTAAAACCCATTTCCAGCGATTTATCAAACTCATCTAATATTAAAGTTGAAATTTCGGCTGTATTAAAATTTCCCCGTCGTATATGATCAGCAAGGCGACCTGCTGTACCAATAATTACCGCTGGGGCTTGTACTAAATTTGTTTCTTCAATTTCTCTTTTATGACCACCATAGCAAAGGGTTACTTTGTAGCCAGTTTGCATTTTTCGTAAAACATCATCAATTTGTATGGCAAGCTCACGGCTCGGAACAATTATTAATGCCTGTGGATGTTTATTTTCTGGATTTAAAGCTTGTACCAACGGTATCAAAAAAGCTAAGGTTTTACCAGAGCCAGTTGCCGATAATAAAACAATATCTTTATTTTGCTCATTGGCTTTGATAGCCGCTAATTGCATTTCGTTAAGCTCATTTATACCTAAATGACTTATAATATTATTTATTTCTACAGTATTTTTGTTCATTTGTGCAAATTTAAGGTTTGATGAGCAGTTTCTAATTTAAAGTATATTATTTTCCTATAATTAATATTATGTTAAGTAGATAATTTAAATAAAAGAACGATACTATTCACCGTCCTTTTATTTTATAATTATTTTAATGTAAAACTCCCCTTCAATCCACTAGCAGAATTTGTTCCAACCATCACATCAAAATCCCCTGGCTCTACAAGAAATTTTCCTTCATTAGTGTAAAATCCTAGTTCAGCCTCTGTGAGTGTAAATTCAATTTGCTTTTTTCCCCCAGCTTTTAAAAAGAATTTAGTAAACCCTTTAAGTTCTTTAATTGGTCTTACGGTGCTGGCAATTTTATCTCTAATATATAATTGTGCAACTTCTTCGCCATCTACATTACTAGTATTATTTACAGTAACCGAAATTTTTATGGCTGATGGATTAGCATCATCAATTTTTAAATTAGAATAAGCAAATGTTGAATAACTTAAACCATATCCAAATGGATAAAGTGGCAAATTACTTTCATCGCCATAATGACTCCAAAAAACCTCTGGTTTTGGCCCTGGCCTTCCTGTATTGTATGTATTATAATATATTGGTAATTGCCCAACACTTCTAGGAAAAGTCATAGGTAATTTCCCAGATGGGTTATAATCGCCAAATAATACTTTTGCAATGGCATTACCAGCTTGTGAGCCCAGTTGCCAAGTTTCTAAAATGGATGGAATATTTTTATCGGCCCATGTTAATATTAATGGCCTACCACTCATTACTACCAACACTATTTTTTTATTTACTTTATATATTTCTTCTAACAATTGTTGTTGTACACCGGGTAAATCTAATTTTGTTCGGCTTCTTCCTTCACCGCTTTGAAAACCATGCTCACCTAAAACCATAATTACCACATCACTATTTTTGGCTAATTGTATTGCTTCTTTAAAACCAGTTTTATCGGTTTCATTAATTTTTACTTCATTAATAAAATCTGTTTTGCCAATAGCTAAGTCAGCACCTTTTGCATATTTAATATTGCTTGTGTATTTTTTTAAGCCTTCTAAAAGTGAAACAGCTGTACTGTCATCTGAGCCTATTCTCCAACTACCTAAGGGGCTATTTTTATCGGCTGCCAAAGAACCAATAACGGCAATTTTTTTCTGTGTTTTATTTAATGGTAAAAGTTGATTTTCATTTTTAAGTAGTACAATACTTTTTTTAGCAACATCTAATGCTGCGGCTAAATGAGCAGGATTATAAATTAATTCTTTTTCTCTTTGTGCATCGCAATATCTATACGGATCATCAAATAAACCCAATGCAAATTTTACTCTTAATATCCTTGAAACTGCATCGTCAATAACTTTTACATCAACTTTACCTGCCTCAACTAATTCTTTTAAATATGCTACGTAAGCATAAGATTCCATATCCATATCGCTGCCTGCATTAACACTTAATTCGGCTGCATGTTTTAAATCTTTTGCAAATCCATGATCAATCATTTCCATAGCACTACCCCAGTCCGACACTACAAATCCATTAAATTTCCAAGCATCTTTTAAAATATCTCTTTCTAAAAATTTATTAGCCGTTGCAGGTATTCCGTTTAAAACATTAAACGAATTCATAACGGTTTGTACATTATTTTCAACAGCTGCTTTAAATGGCGGCAAAATAATATTGTACAAGGTAGATGTTCCAACGTCTACGGTATTGTAATCTCTTCCAGCCTCGGCAAACCCGTAGCCAGCAAAGTGTTTAGCAGTAGCGGCAATGGTATTGTTGGCAGATAAATCTTCTCCTTGAAAGCCACGTATTCTTGCAATACCAATTTTAGTTCCTAAATAAGTATCTTCCCCTGCTCCTTCCATGCACCTTCCCCAACGGGCATCTCTAGTAATATCTACCATTGGTGCAAATGTCCAATTTATACCAACTGCCGATGCTTCAATTGCGGCAATTCTTGCCGATTTTTCTATTGCTTGTAAATCCCAACTTGCCGCTTCTCCAAGAGGAATTGGAAATAATGTTTTATGCCCATGAATAACATCATAACCAAATAATAGCGGTATGCCTAATCTTGTTTCTTTAACAGCTATCTCTTGTAATTTTCTTACATTTTCTACCCCTTTTACATTTAATACAGAACCAACTAACCCTTTTCGCAAATGGTCGTATTTTCTTTTTGCATCACCTTCTTTTGGGGCTGGCCCTGTTATTTCCCAAAAGCCATTGTATTGGTTCATTTGCCCAATTTTTTCTTCAAGTGTCATTTTGTTCAATAAAGATTTCATCCATACTTCTATGGAATCTTTATTCATTTTTTGCTGTGCAAATACTGTATGTAAAAGGCACAGAAAAAATATAGAAAAAAATATTTTTATAGTACTAGAAGATTTATAAGTCATATTTATTTTGGTGTAAATTAAGTTATAAAAAAGCGGAAGCATAAACCTAGAAAAGTAAATACGATCCGCTATTTTTTGCTATTATAAAAACTAAATTTCAATAAAAATAAATTTTTATTGATAAACTCTTATATAATCGATTTCCATTGATGAACTTACAAAAGCAGGGTCAATTGCTCCTCCAAAATTTCCGCCCATTGCAACATTTAGTATAAAGAAAAAATTTTGATTGAATGGTACACTAGCATTATTGTTAAATGTTTTAAAAACTACCTCATCTACATAAAATTTTATTTCAGTAGCCGACCAATCTAATGTGTATTTATGAAATGCAGTTGTGGCATTTGAAATCATAACAGTAGCACCATCGGCATTACCACCAGAACGACCAGGATAATGAAGTGTACCGTAAATTTTATTTAAATCTCTTCCTAAGTGTTCCATAATATCTATTTCGCCGCAGGCAGGCCAACTTACTGTAGAAATATTATTCCCTAACATCCAAATTGCAGGCCAAGTGCCAACACCCACAGGCATTTTTGCACTTACCTCAATTTTACCATATTTTAGGGAATATTTATCTTTTGATAATAACCTTGCAGAGGTGTATGCACTTCCGCTAAAATTTTCTTTTGTAACAGTAATTTTTAGAATACCATTTTGTACAAACGCATTTTGAGATCGGTTGGTATAATACTGTAATTCATTGTTTCCCCAACCGCCACTACCTGTTCCAATATCGTAGCCCCATTTGGCAGAATTTGGTAAGCCATCTACATCAAACTCATCTGACCAAACTAAAACAGGTACTTGTTGTGTTACGTTAACGCTTACCTGAATACTTTTATTAACCGTTAATCCTGAGCTGCTTTTTGCAGTAACAATAACAGTATAGGTTATACTACCAATGGTAGTATATCTATAAGTTACCGCACCTGTTGGCACTTCTTGTATAACTCCATTACCAAATTCGTAAGTAAATGATGTAGCATTTGTAGCTGTAGCTGTAAAGTTTACATTACCGCTACCATCTGTACTTACATTGGCTGTTACGTTTAAGTTAGTTGGTGCCACTTGTGTATTACCAGTGCTTGAACCTCCTTTACTACAACTACATATTAAAATGAACAACAGAAAAAAATTTGTTTTAAAATATTTCATATCGTTATTTTTTTATTAATTTTTGGTACCAAGAGTTACCATCTGCTCCAATATTACGAAGATGAATCTGTGTGTCGCTAATTGATAAAATTTCATACACTACCCCACCAGTACCAAAATTTATAATTCCATTACCCGGTACTGAAAATTGAATACGAGTGGATTGTGCTGGCGTAGATGCAGTTGATGCATCGGAAAAAGATAATTTTTTATTTCCACCGGTATTAATTGGATAACATCCATCTCCGCCACTAAACCCATAAAAAGAAGTTGCCGCTCCAATAGAAAATGATGCACCAGCATTATTTATGGCCATAAAAACATTGTCATTAGCATCTTTAGAAAACGTTATTTCATCATCATAAGCACAAGGTTCTCTTTGATTAGGCCCTGCTGCATAATAATTAGGAAAAAATTGATCGGGAGCACCTACTCCAAAATGCCCATTTGCATTTTTATCGGTAATCCAAATTTTATTTGTACCGCCTGTTATACTTTGCAAAATTGCGGTTGGTATTTGAAAGTTTACAAATACTTTTATTTTTTTTGTTAAGGTAGATGTTGTTCCTCCTGTGCCAATTGCGTTTACCGTTACATTGTATTCAAATGTTCCTGGGTCGGTATATTTATGTGTTATACTACCTGTAGGAACCATCTCTGATTTACCATCACCAAAATCAACTTTATAACTTAAAGCATTTTTTGAAGAGGTTACTATAGTTACGTTTCCTGTACCGTTTCCAAATGGATTGGTACCATCAACCCCTACAACCGTAGTTGCTAAAGTAAGCTCAGTAGGATTAACTAAATCTCCTATTGTAAACTCTTGTTTTTTACATGCTACAAAACTAAGTACACTAAGTACAAAAATTTTCGCAATCAGTTTTTTATATGTTAACATAAATTATATTTTTAAAATTAATTAAGTCTAATATCATCAAAATAATAAGTAAAGTTTGCACTACCATCGCCAGCCGTACCTAAATCAAAAATTAATACAATTTTTGAGTAAGATAAACCTAAAGGAATTGTAGAATAATCAAACGTTAAATCTTCCCAAGTGTTTGCAGTTGTTGTAATAGCTTCTTTTTCAAAATTAATTCCAGGGTTTGTAGCATTTTCAACTTTTAATAACAACTTAGCACCCACCCTTGGAGAATAAACTTTTACTTTAAATGTTCTTAATGTTGAAAAATTAATTGGGTTAACTAATTCAATAAAACTTCCACCGTAAACTTCTGGTGGGCCTTTTACCATTTTACCAACTTTGGTACTTGTATTTATTCCTGATGAATTTGGGTTGTTAACTACAGTAGCAACTCCCCCACCAAAATCTACAAATGGATAATTGTAGGTTGTAGATTGAAAGTCTAACGGTAATATTAAATAATTAGGTA
>JANNWD010000333.1:0-1740 GCA_031408315.1 Bacteroidota bacterium | reverse complement strand
GCCAATTGCCATACCCGGCATAGCAGCATCAAAGCCCTTTATCATTTGCCCAGCACCCACCGTAAAGCCTAATGGCTCTTTGCCTGTACTACTGTCAAATTGTTTTCCCGTTGTTAATTTACCTGTGTAATGCACAGTAACATTATCGCCATTTTTTGCAACACTCATGTTTTAATTTTTTTTACCCAAACCCAATTTAGGTTTTAAGGGCGTTAAATAATAAAAATAAGGGTGCAAATTAAATTATAAATGGCAGATGCATATAAAATCTTTTTAGCATCTTTACTATATGAAAAAAATAGTTTATCCCCTTTTTGCTTTACTGCTCTATTGTCAAATTGTTAATTGCCAAATAGCAGTTAAGCAACCCAACAATTTAGGCATACGTACTGGTGCAGATAGGATGGAAGTTTATCTTCCTTTACTAAAAGGCAAAACTGTAGCTGTTTTTGCTAATCAAACCAGTATAATTGGCAATACTCATTTAGTTGATACACTATTAAAAAGTGGTATAAACATTGTAAAAATATTTGGACCAGAACACGGATTTAGAGGCACTGCCGATGCTGGTGAACACGTAACCAATATGGTAGATAAAAAAACAGGCATTCCCGTTATCAGCTTGTACGGCGATCATAAAAAACCAACTGCTGATGATGTAAAAGATGTAGATATTTTATTGTTTGATATACAAGATGTAGGAGTACGTTTTTATACCTTCATTTCTTCGTTACAATATTATTTAGAAGCTGCATTAGAATTTCATAAACCACTACTAGTTTTAGACAGACCAAATCCAAATGGTTTTTATGTAGATGGGCCAGTATTAGACATGAAGTTTAAAAGTTTTGTAGGTATGCAACCTATACCCATTGTGTATGGTATGACGATTGGCGAATATGGTATGATGTTGGCTGGTGAAAAATGGTTATCGCCACAAGCCAATTCCATCAATAGTTATAACGCTACAACTAAACCAACAGCAGATACCCCTTTTCATTTTTTAGTTATTAAATGTAAAAATTACGACCATACTAGTAAATACATTTTGCCTGTAATGCCATCGCCAAATTTAAAAAGTATGCAAGCCATTTATATGTACCCAAGTACTTGCTTTTTTGAAGGTACGGTGTTTAGTGAAGGCAGAGGTACAGATTATCCTTTTCAAATTTTTGGTCATCCATCTTTACCAAAAAATTTATATGCCTTTACACCTGCACCAAATGCTGGTGCAAAAAGTAGCAAATGCTTTAAGCAAAAATGCTATGGTTGGTTTATAAATGGAAGTAATGAAGAAATACTAAAAAAATTGAATAATAAAATTCAGCTTAGTTATTTTTTAAATGCCTACAAATTATTTCCGGGCAAAGATTCATTCTTTTTGAAAACTAATTTTATTAATAAACTGGCAGGCAACGATACTTTTGCAAAACAGATAAAAACGGGTAAAACAGAATGGCAAATTAAAAAAAGCTGGGCTGCCGATTTGACTAAATTTAAAACTATTCGTAAAAAATATTTGTTGTATAAAGATTTTGAATAGCAAAAAATACAAAACCTTTGAGTATATTTAAGCATGCAACTAAAGGCATGTTTTTTTATTTTGTATTTATTGCTGGCAAATTTTTGTGTTGCTCAGTTTAACTTACGCCCCTTACGTTATTTAACTACAGATAACGGATTAAGCCAAGCTATTAATTACTCTATATTAAAAGATAGTAAAGATTTTGTATGGCTTAC
>JANNWD010000332.1:0-2518 GCA_031408315.1 Bacteroidota bacterium | reverse complement strand
AGCGGTATTTATCAACGTGGTGATGCGCTACGGTTTTGGCAGCGGAATTGCCGCCAGCGAAGAGCTGAGCCGCCTGCTGTTTGTATGGATGGTGTTTATTGGCGCGACCGCAGCTTACCCAGCCGGTGAGCACATGGCGTTCACGTCACTGGTCGCGCTGCTGCGTACCCGGCCAACGGCCATGAAGCTGATGACCGTATTGATACGGCTGCTGGTGATATTGGGCAGCAGCCTGGTAGCTTGGGGCGCCTGGCAGCAAGTCATTGTGGGCATGAGCGGCAAGTCAGTTGTGATGGGGTATTCAACCGCCCTGCTACCGCTGCCTGCATTTTTATGCACTGCAGCTATCGCGCTGATGGCGCTTTGGGAACTCATCAAACAAACCCCGCTGGACTTAGGTCACGGCGTAGAAGTGGAGTAATGGACATGTTCGGACTAACCAACGAAGCTGCAGCTTTTATAGTTTTCTCAGTCGGCATGCTGCTGCTGATGGGCATTGGCATGAACATGGGACTGGCCCTGGTGCTGACAGGCGCTGGCATGGCCTTTGTATTGGGCTTTTGGGACACGCAATTGCTGGCGCAAAACCTGGTGGCCGGGGTTGACAGCTTTCCGCTGCTGGCCGTGCCGTTTTTTATTCTGGCCGGGGAATTGATGAACTCGGGCGGCATCAGTGGCCGCATCATCACCATGGCGCAGGCTTGGGTGGGCCACATACGCGGCGGCTTGGGCTACGTAGCCATTGGCGCTGCAGTGCTGATGGCGTCGATGAGCGGCTCAGCGCTGGCCGACACCGCTGCACTGGCCACCATTTTGCTGCCCATGATGCGCAGCCAGGGCTACCCGATGCACACGTCGGCGGGCCTGATAGCCTCAGGCGGCATCATCGCGCCGATCATTCCGCCATCCATGCCGTTTGTAATTTACGGCGTAACCACCAACACGTCTATTTCAGCGCTGTTTATTTCGGGCATCGTGCCAGGTCTCATCATGGGCATTGGCCTCATCATTGCGTGGAATCTGGTGCTGCGCAAGATGGATTTGCCATCAGGCACTGCCCTGCCCTTGAAAGACAAACTGCGCGCAACCGTCAAAGCATTTTGGGCGCTGATGATGCCGCTCATCATCATTGGCGGCATGAAGACCGGTATCTTCACGCCGACTGAAGCGGCCGTGGTGGCAGCGTTTTATGCATTGGTGGTCGCACTGTTCATTCACCGTGAAATGAAGCTGCCTGAGATCAATGGTGTGCTGGTACGCGCCGCCAAAACCACTGCCATTGTGATGTTCTTGTGTGCCGGTGCCCAAGTGGCAAGCTACATGATTACGCTGGCAGACTTGCCCAGTGTGCTGGTGGCCTGGCTGGGCCCGCTGATTGACAGCCCGCGCCTCTTGATGGCCGTGATGATGATTGCACTCATCGTGATTGGCACAGCACTTGACTTGACGCCAACGATTTTGATCTTTGCGCCTGTGATGCTGCCAATCGCCGTGAAGGCAGGTATTGACCCAGTCTACTTTGGCCTGATGTTTATTTTGAACGGTGCGATTGGCCTGATCACCCCGCCTGTGGGCACGGTGCTGAACGTGGTGGCGGGTGTGGGCCGTATATCGATGCACCAGGTGATTAAAGGTGTGAACCCTTTTCTGATTACCTACCTGATTATTTTGATCACCTTTGTGATTTTTCCCCAAATCGTGACGGCCCCCGTGGCATGGATGCGATAGCTTTTTAACGCTTTTTTAACCACAACCAACGGAGACTTTTATGACCCATTTACACAGTGTGTTTCGCCGAACCTTGATTGCTGCCGCTACGGTAGCCACGCTGGCAGCACCTTTTGCTGCGCTGTCGCAAGACATCAAACCCCGCTTGATTCGCTTCGGCTACGGCCTGAACGAAGCCAGCAACCAGGGCCGCGCGGCCAAGGTGTTTGCGGACGCGGTGGACAAAGCCTCCGGCGGAAAAATGAAAGTGCGTGCTGTGGGCGCAGCTGCGTTGGGCCCTGACACACAAATGCAGCAAGCCTTGATTGGCGGCGCGCAGGAAATGATGGTGGGCTCTACCGCAACCCTCGTCGGCATTACCAAAGAAATGGCGCTGTGGGACACGCCGTTTTTGTTCAGCAATTCCAAAGAGGCCGATGCCCTGCTTGACGGCCCAATTGGCGACAAGATCAAAGCCAAGCTGCAAGACAAAGGCTTGGTAGGCCTGGTGTACTGGGAGAACGGTTTTCGCAACCTGACCAACAGCAAGCGGCCCGTCAACAAGATGGAAGACTTTGACGGCATCAAATTGCGCGTGATGCAAAACAACGTGTTTTTGAACAGCTTTAACGCTCTGGGCGCCAATGCTGTGCCAATGTCGTTTTCAGAGCTTTTTGGCGCACTGGAAACCAAAACCGTCGATGGGCAAGAAAACCCGTTCAACACCATCTTGTCAAGCAAGTTTTATGAAGTGCAAAAGTACTTGACTGTGACCAACCACGTGTACAGCCCGTGGATTGTTCTGGTCAGC
>JANNWD010000331.1:0-8009 GCA_031408315.1 Bacteroidota bacterium | reverse complement strand
GCTAAAATTAAAAGTGTAGGTTGCATTTATTTATGTGTAATTAAAATTATAAACTCATTTTTGCAAGGCAAATTTAGGTATAAAAAAGATATGGATATTGGGTACCAAAATATTACCACCGATGTATTACAAGATGAACTGTTTATAACCAAGCAAATCAATCTTTCTGTATTACGGTTAGATAAAATTGACCCCATTATTTCGGGTAATAAATTATTTAAGCTCCATTATTTTTTACAGCAAGCAACTTTGCAAAAAGCAAGTAACATTATAACTTTTGGTGGTGCATACAGTAATCATTTAGCCGCTGCGGCGTATGCTTGTAAACTACAAAATATAAATTGTATAGGTATAGTACGTGGCGAAAAACCTACAACACTCTCCCACACTTTGCAGCAGTGTTTGCAAAATAATATGCAGCTACAATTTATTAGTAGAGCCGAATACGATAAAAAAGAAATGCAAGAATATTTAACATTGTTACACAATAAATACCCCAATACTATAATTATTCCCGAAGGTGGCTTTAATAGTTTGGGCAGTAATGGAGCTGCATTAATTATGGATTTAGTTAAACCCAATACATTTACACACATTTGCTTAGCAGTAGGCACATCCACTACACTAAGCGGAATTTTACAAAATACAAATGATAGCCAACAAATAATTGCCATACCTGTATTAAAAGGAATGACGGATATTGAAGACCGAATTTTTTATCTTTCCCAAAAAAAATACAACAACACACAATTACATATTTGGAATAATTATCACTTTGGAGGCTATGCAAAAAAAACTACTGAGTTAATAGATTTTATTAACGAGTGTTGGCAAAAACATACGCTACCACTTGATTTTGTTTATACTGCCAAAGCGTTTTATGGCATTATAGATTCTATTAAGAAAGACTTTTTTGCACCCAACAGCAATATTTTATTTGTACATACTGGTGGCTTACAGGGCAATCTATCGTTGCCAACTAATACATTGTTGTTTTAAAAATTAACAACCCTTTATCTTTGCAAATAAATAAAAAATTGCACCTTACGTTTTTAGTAGCATGAAAAACCATATTTGCCTTTTATTGTTTTGTAGTTTAATGCTATGCAACCATTGCTTTGCACAAGAGCCTTTGCCCAATATTGCTGCAACAAATATTGGAGGCAAAATAATTATAAGTTGGAAAAATAATTACCCACAACCTATTACAAGCATTAGCATACAACGTTCGTTTGATACGTTAAAAAATTACACCACCATTGGAGGTGTACTTAATCCGCAAAATATTGAAAACGGATTTGCCGATAATAAGCCCCCCTACAATAAAATGTATTACCGTGTATTTGTTGCTTTTGAAGGAGGAAAATATACCTTTAGTAATATTATACGCCCCACAAAGCAAGCTAGTGTTACAAAGGATTCTAGCTTTATTTACGAACCTAACGAAACCGTTTTGTATAGAGATAGTGCAGGTATAAAAGTGATAATAAACAGACCAAAAAATGGCATTGGTAAAATTCAACCAAAGCCTAACTTACCCGAAATTGTAACACCAAAAATTATTACGTATCCAAGTAAAAGAATTTTTACAGCAAAAACTAATGCAGTAGTTATTGATTTACCGGATGGTGATATAAAAAAATACACCATAAAAGTGTTTACCGAAAAAGATGAAATTGTTTTCGAATTAAAAAACTTACCAAGCAACTATTTAATTATAGAAAAAGTAAATTTTGAACGGAGCGGCTGGTATAATTTTGAAATTTATGAGAACGGAGTATTGCTAGAAAGAAACAAATTTTTTGTACCAAAAGATGGAAAAAATAATAAATAAAAATTTGTGCATCGTCTGCAGAAAATCCTAAACCATCTCTACCCCAAAAACATTCTCAAATTTTCCCCTCAACACCCCTTTCACATCTTCATAATCTACTTTATACCCTACTTCTTTTTCAATACTAGTTACTTGTTTATTTACAATACCACAAGGTATAATATTATTAAAATAACTTAAATCGGTATTAACGTTTAAGGCAAAGCCATGCATAGTAATCCATCGGCTACAACGTACGCCAATAGCACATATTTTACGTTCTTTACCCAATTCATTTGGCTCAATCCACACTCCAGTTTCGCCTTTACTTCTATCTCCAATAATACCAAATTCGGCAATGGTTTGTATAATTACTTCTTCTAAATTGCGGAGGTATTTACCAATATCTGTATAAAAATTTTCTAAATCTAAAATGGGATAACCAACAATTTGTTGTAATCCATGGAAAGTAATATCGCCACCCCTATTGGTAATAAAAAAAGCAATATCATTTTGATGTAATTCTTCATCACTCATCAATACATTTTCTTTTTTACCACTTTTACCCAAGGTATAAACCGATGGATGCTCACAAAGTAAAAAATGGTTTTGCGTTGCCAAATGCAAACTGCCCACTGCCAACTGTTCATTTCTTAACTGCCGCTTAACCTCCAAGTTCTCTTCCAACAATTTTTCTTGATAATCCCAAGCTGCCTTGTATTCAATAATGCCTAAGTCTTTAAATATTACTTGCTGTTTATCCAATTCAATTGTTTTATTTTGCAAAGATAGAAAAGATTGGATATTTGATATTTGATATTTGATATTTGATATTTGATATTGGATATTGGATATTGAAAAATTAACCTAATGACTAAAAATAGTAACGAAGAAATAGAAAACATAGACAACGAAGAACTGTACGAAAAACTTTCCATTACAATAGATAAAGGGCAAGAACCCTTACGTATTGACAAATTTTTAATGCAACGGATTGAAGGTGCCACTCGTAATAAAATACAACAGGGTATTGATGATGAAATGGTGTTGGTAAACGATAAGCCTGTAAAAACAAATTACAAAGTAAAACCCTTTGATAAAATTATTGTTTACACCGATAATTCGCCAGAGCACAACGAAATTTTACCCGAAAATATTCCACTACAAATAGAGTATGAAGATGATGATATATTAATCATTAACAAACCAGCTGGCATGGTTGTACACCCTGGCAGCGGCAACCCTAATGGCACATTGGTAAATGCGGTGGCATATTATTTACAACAACAAAACCCAACATTAACCGAAAACGAATTATCTCGTTTTGGTTTGGTGCACAGGATTGATAAAAATACAACCGGCCTTTTAGTAATGGCAAAAAACAAAGCAGCCATGACCGACTTAGCCAAGCAATTTTTTAACCACACCGTACACCGCCGCTATAATGCCTTGGTATGGAGAGATTTTGAACAAGATGAAGGTACCATAACAGCACATGTTGGTCGCCATCAACGTTTTAGAAAATTATTTACTGCTTACCCCGATGGTGATCATGGTAAAGACGCTATTACACACTACAAAGTTTTAGAACGATTTAATTATGTAACCCTTGTTGAGTGCAGGTTAGAGACTGGCCGTACCCACCAAATACGAGTACACATGCAGCTAATTGGGCATCCATTATTTAACGACGATTTTTATGGCGGCGATAAAGTTGTAAGCGGCACTGTATTTACAAAATATAAACAATTTGTAGATAATTGCTTTGCACTTTGCCAACGCCAAGCACTACATGCAAAAGAGTTAGGCTTTATACACCCCACTACAAAAAAGCAAATGCTATTTACTAGCGAATTACCAACTGATTTAAAGGCTGCTATTGAAAAATGGCGAAAGTATGTAGCGGTGAAATAAATTATATTTTTGGTTATCAGCTTTATTTTTATGTCTGTATTCTACCAAAATAGAATGTGTACAAAAGGAATAATTAAGCTATTTATGTACTTTAAATAACTATAAAATGAAAAAATATATTACAAGTGTCTTTTTTATTTTACTTGCTTTTTTAAGCAAGGCTCAAAATGATTTTAAAAATATTGACACCAAAGCTAAAGCACTACAACCCAATTTAGTAGAATGGCGTAGGCATATTCACAAAAATCCAGAGTTAGGCAATAGAGAATTTAAAACAAGTGCATACATTAATCAACAATTAAAAGATTTAGGATTAGAGATACAAACTGGTGTTGCCAAAACTGGTGTGGTAGCCATTTTAAGAGGCGGAAAACCGGGACCATGTATTGCATTACGGGCAGATATGGATGCATTGCCAGTGAAAGAAAGAGTAAATATTTCATTTGCTTCAACAGATAGTGCCGATTATTTAGGACAAAAAGTTCCGGTAATGCATGCTTGTGGGCATGATGCACATGTGGCGATGTTGCTAGGCACAGCAAAAGTTTTAGCTGGTATGAAAAAAGATATTGCAGGCACAGTAAAGTTCATTTTTCAACCAAGTGAAGAGGGTGCACCAGACAATGAAGAAGGTGGAGCATCGCTAATGGTTAAAGAAGGTGTAATGGAAAATCCTAAGGTAGATGTAATTTTTGGAATGCACATTGAAAGTTGGATTCCTGCTGGTGATATTCAATACAAATCTGGTTCCTTTATGGCATCTGCCGATTGGTTTAGCATAAAAGTAAAAGGCAAACAAAGCCATGGCTCACAACCATGGTTAGGTGTAGATCCTATAAGCGTATCGGCACAGATAATTGAAGGGTTGCAAAATATTGTAAGCCGACAAATGGATTTAACAAAAGCTCCTGTGGTAATTACAGTAGGTAAGATTAATGGCGGTGTTAGGCAAAATATTATTCCAGAAGAATGTACGTTGGATGGAACAATACGAACTTTAGATAGTAAAATGCAAACTGATGTGCATGCCAGAATAAAGCATACTGCCGAAAAAATTGCTGAAGCTAGCAATGCAAAAGCAGAGGTAAGTTTTGATACTAAAACATTAGTTACTTACAACACTCCAACCCTTGTAGAAAAAATGATTCCATCGCTACAATTGGCTGCTGGAAAGGAAAACGTACGACCAATGGAATGGGTAACAGGTGCTGAGGATTTTAGTTACTATGGTACAAAAGCCCCAGCTTTCTTTTTTTATTTTGGCGGAATGCCAAGAGAAAATGATACAAAAAATGCACCACCACATCATACTCCTGATTTTTATATTGATGATAGCAAATTGTATATTGGGGTAAAAGCTTTTTGCCAATTGGTGATGGATTATGGGAAGATGAAATAGAAGCATTTTACATCAATCGTTATTATAGGGTAAAAGCAAACAACTCCTGCAAAGACAAAATCGGAGTACGAATAAATTACAAATCAGATAATAAAATTAATCAACCTTGATAAAGATGAAATTAAACATTTCATAAGTAAACTGCAAACAAAAGAGTTTGGCAAAAAAGAAATGATTTTACGAGAAGGAAATATTTGTAAGCACTCTTTCGTCGCCATTGCAGGTATCGAAGTAAAGCGATTTGTGTGTTGGCGTACCTGCATCCATATACAAAATCAGTATTTTTGCTTAGCCTATGCTTTAAAATATTATTGCTAAACTAAAACGGTAAGTATTTATGCCAACACTAAAAATTATAAGAATTAGCGAATACACCAATCGTATAAGAGCTATTAAACTATTTGTTGATGGCATTAAAATTGGCACTATTACAAATGGCGAAACAGAAGACTTTGAACTAACAGCAGGTCAACATACTATTATTACCAAAATTGATTGGTGTACTAGCAATAAAATAACATTCACTATTACAGAAAATGAAACCAAATCATTTACCATAAATAGTTTTGCAAAAACAAGTAGTTTGGGGGCTTTAGCTGCAATTTACTACATTACTTTTGGGTATAATAAATATTTAAGCCTATCCGAAATAAAATAAAGCCTAAAACAACTCCATAAAAATTTTGTAATTGAAAAATACAAATAATACAAGACTATTTAAAACAGCTTTTGCAAGTGTGTATCCGCATTATGTACAAAAGGCAGAAAAAAAAGGGCGTACAAAAGCCGAAGTTGATGAAATTATTATTTGGCTTACAGGTTACAGCCAACAAGCATTGCAACAAATAATAGATAACAAAATTGATTTTGAAACATTTTTTGCCAAAGCCCCACAGCTTAATGCAAATGTTACAAAAATTACTGGCGTAATTTGTGGTTACAGAATTGAAGATATTGAAGATGAGCTAATGCAAAAGATTCGTTACTTGGATAAATTGATAGACGAATTAGCAAAAGGGAAAGCAATGAATAAAATTTTAAGGACCTAAGTGCAAGTAAATTTTAGGCGTTTTCAATTTTCGTATAAAATTATTCTCCACCTTTCTGTGCTTCTTAAGGCTTTGGTATAAATTATTTAAACTATTTTATTTATTGCTACACAAAAATTTGAAAATTAAAAACACAGTCATAAAAGCTTTAACAAATTTGTAACTACTTAAATTTGGAAAAGGCATATTCACTATTGTACTTTCACACCATAATATCTCCTTTTTATGGACGACGGTTGCAGGTGTACAAAGTACACCCCCTTCACAAAAATTTCTCTTGTACAATTTAATGTAGAGCCATCTTTCGATTGTGGCTTAGTGGTAATCACACAAATCCTAGGCTCGGGTTAGCGTTGGTGTTGTGTTTGTTATTTGCCAAGTTTATTACGTAACTGTTTTAATCTAAAGGCAAAGCTATACGGCTATTTTTCTACTAACATTAATTTAAAAACCAACATGCAACAAAATCAAATACGCCAACCACTAATTTTAGTGTTTGCTGTTACTGTATTGCTTAGTATTTTATCTTTTATAAATACTACCAAATTATTTTCTAACAAACTAAAGCCAATAGATATATTTGCCGATTTAAAACCAACAAAAAAAGATACATCTACCCAAAAAATAAAACCAAGTATTGCTACTAATAAAACAAAAGCTACTAAAGTTAAAACAAATGAATTAGCTATACAAGATTACAGCAATACCGAACAAAACAGTTTTACCAATTTTGTTTCGCTACTTCAAAATGCAAAAAATAAAAAAGTACGTATTGCCTACTTTGGTGATAGTTTTATTGAAAGCGATTTGGTTACCAACGAACTTAGGCAACTGTTGCAAAAGCAATATGGTGGCTGCGGTGTAGGCTTTTTGCCTATGCAATGTGTTAATAACGAAATGCGTAAATCGGTTGTACAAACCACTAGCAACAATTGGGTTGTAAATGAAAATGAGAGTAAACTTTTAAAAGCATTTACAGCAAAGGATAGTTATACAAAATACGATTTACAACAGCCATATAAAAACTGTAGTTCAGCTAAATTATTTTATCAATCTGCACAAAATAGTACTATACAAATTGAAACAGACAGTAGTAATGATGAAAAAATATTGCTGCCAACAAACAATAATCTTATAGCAGAAAAAATAAACCTAGCTAATTTTTCTACTTTAAAAATTTCATCTGCATCATCCGCAACTAATTTTTATGGTATCAGTTTTGAAGATAGCACAGGTGTATATGTAGATAATTTTAGTACAAGGGGTAGTAATGGTACACACTTATTAAAGTTAGATACTACTACCCTACAACAATTTAATGCCGTACAACAATACAATTTAATAGTGCTACATTTTGGTGTAAATGTGTTAAACAATAATGTCAATTTAAATTGGTATAAAATTGGGTTACAAAAAACGATTCATTTTTTACAACATCAATTTCCTACTACTGCTATTTTAATTATTAGCACTTCCGATAAAGCCACCAAAACAAATGGCATTTACGAAACCGATAAAGGCATAACTACCCTAGTAAATATTCAAAATGAGCTAGCACAAAAAAATGGTATAGCCTTTTGGAATTTATACCAAAATATGGGAGGCCATAACAGTATGCTTAATTGGGCAAATGCCGATACTGCATTGGCTTACAAAGATTACACTCACATCAATTTTAAAGGGGCAGCTAAAGTTGCCAATTTACTTTACCAACACATTACCACTTTTAAATAAACCACTTAAATGAACACTTTCCAAAACATATTGCACAGTCTGCAATACAATGCCAAAGATCCGCTGCTTTTTAACTCGGCATTTTTTTTAATTTTTATGC
>JANNWD010000330.1:0-2154 GCA_031408315.1 Bacteroidota bacterium | reverse complement strand
TTGCCTTTGGTGGAGAGTTGGAATATGCCGATGAAATGACTTTAGCAAAAAGTATTAGTAACCGAATTCCAGTAGAGCAATACATTCAAAATTAGTATGAAGAAAAAAATAAGTATAGCCATTTGTATCATCGCTTTTTTAATTGCAGCAGCATTTATCACTTTAAAAATAATGACTAAAAATGCTGAAAGAAATGTAGCAACTGAACAAGCTATAAGCCTTTCTGCTACTGATTTTTCATCTATTTATAAAAACAATGAAGATAGTGCCAATAAAATGTATTTAAACCAAACAATACAATTAACAGGTGTTATTTCAAGTATCACAGAAAATCAAAACAACCAAATGGATGCTACCCTATTTACTAACGATAGCCTACCTACAATAAATTGTACAATTGATGGATTATACAAAAGCATTAATACCGCCGACACCATTACAATAAAAGGGATTTGTACTGGTATTTTAAGTAATATAAATTTAATTAATTGTATTATTATTGATAGTAAAAAATATACAGGTTTAGTAATATCTCCTAAAAAAGATACAATAAAAACTAAACAAAACGACACATCTACAACATCAGAAATCAAAAATCAAAAAATCGTAGATCAAAAGATTTACAACACCTCTAAAGCACAAATAACGTTAGATGGTGGTGCAGGTTTAGAAGATATTAAAGCTACCAACAGCCAAGTAGATGCTACAATAACCACAGATGGAAAAGTAAAATTTAAACTAGCTTTACTAGCATTTAAATTTTCCGATGCATTAATGCAACAGCATTTTAACGAAGAATATGTAGAGAGTAAAAAATTTCCAACATCGACATTTACGGGTACAATCAATAATATTTCTGAAATAAATTTTACAAAAAATGGCAAATACAAAGCCGAAATCGCCGGCACACTTACATTACATGGCGTAAGTAAACCCATAAAAACTACAGGCACAATTACTGTAAATAATCAAAAAATTTCGGCACAAAGTTATTTTACAATTAATATGAAAGATTATAATATTAGTACCGATGCTGCAAAATCTGCCAACCTTACCATTAGCTGTATTTTTTAAATAATTCCCTTGCTGTAAAGGTTTTTAGCGTATATTTGCACTATATTATAGGCAGATTTGTTTATTGTTCAGCCATCAATAGAACTAATAAACGTCCAAAATTCCACTTCGGTATTTCCAACGTTTATAAGTTTTTGTTTAGTGAGCTTTATCAGCTATGGTCAACATCGTTGTGAATGTAATTCTGTTCTTTTTTTTCTTTTGAGAAAAAGAAAAAAAGAATCTCACTTGTACGGCATACCAATATTCATCGCCTTAAACTCAAACCAATATGCACACTTTACAACAAGCATTAAAAGAAAAAATTTTAATTATAGATGGTGCCATGGGTACCATGATACAACGCCATAAATTAGAAGAAGCCGATTACCGTGGCCAACGTTTTAAAGATTGGCACACCGATGTAAAAGGCAACAACGATTTATTAAGCATAACACAGCCCGAAATAATTACCGCCATTCATTTACAATATTTAAATGCAGGTGCCGATATTATTGAAACCAATACCTTTAGCAGCACCTTAATTGCACAAGCCGATTACGATATGCAATCCCTTGCATACGAATTAAATGTAGCCAGTGCAAAATGTGCTAAAGAAGCTATTAAACAAAGTGGTAAACAAGGTTGGGTTGCAGGTGCCATTGGGCCGTTAAATAAAACACTAAGCCTATCACCAGATGTAAATAACCCAGGTTTTAGAGCCGTTACTTTTGATGAAGTGGCAACAGCTTATACAGAGCAAATAAAAGGCTTAGTAGATGGCGGTGTAGATATTCTTTTAATAGAAACAATTTTTGATACACTAAATGCAAAAGCCGCTATTTATGCTGCCAAAAATTATTTTAGACATAACAATTTACCAGAGCTTCCCATTATGATTAGTGGAACAATTACCGATGCATCTGGTCGTACGTTAAGTGGGCAAACGTTAGAGGCTTTTTATACTTCTGTAGCACATGCCAATCCAATAAGTGTTGGTTTAAATTGTGCATTAGGTGCACAAGAAATGAGGCCACATATAGAAGAGCTTTCGCAAATTGCAAGTTGCTACACATCTGCATATCCCAATGCCGGCTTGCC
>JANNWD010000329.1:0-10783 GCA_031408315.1 Bacteroidota bacterium | reverse complement strand
ATTTTGATATACCGGTAGATCATTTAGAATCGAGTGCCGTTTTTTTACCTTATATAGAAAGCTTAAAATTAGAAAATTTAATTTTTGCAGCACCTGATGTAGGTAGTGCAAATCGTATAAGAGAATTTGCTACCTATTTTGAATGTGAAATGGTTATTTGCGATAAGCATAGAAAAAGAGCAAATGAAATTGCCAGCATGGTAGTTATTGGTGATGTTACAGATAAGGACGTAGTAATTGTAGACGACATTTGCGATACTGGCGGAACACTAGCAAAAAGTGCAGGATTATTAAAAGAAAAAGGTGCTAGGAGTGTAAGAGCATTAATTACTCACCCTGTATTAAGTGGCAAAGCTTACGAAACTATACAAAATAGTGTGCTAGAAGAATTAGTTGTTTGCGATACTATACCAATTAAAGAAGGCTACAGTAAAATAAAAGTTATTAGTACCGATGTATTATTTGCTACAACTATACGTAATGCCTTTGAAAATAAAAGTATTAATGAATTGTTTATGAGAAGTAAGATAGCGAATAAGAAGTAGCAATGGGCAATGGGCAATGGGAAATGGGAAATGGGAAATGGGAAATGGGAAATGGGAAATGGGAAATGGGAAATGGGCAACTGAATTTATTGATTGGTAAAGATAAATCTAAAATAAATTTTAATGGCGGCAAAATCCGTAAAAGATACAACTGTTTATAAAAAGGCATTTGAATTAGCTATGGAGATTTTTGAAGCTTCAAAGTCATTTCCTTCGGAAGAAAAATATTCATTAACTGACCAAATAAGGCGTTCCTCAAGAAGTGTTTGTATTTGTTTATTAGAAGCATATCGTAAAAAACTATACCCAGCACATTTTATAGCTAAAGTTACAGATAGTGATATGGAAAATTCTGAAACATCAGGTTGGTTAGATTTTGCATTGGCTTGTAAATATCTTGATAATCAAAAGTATGCCTATTTTATTGAGAAGAATGCTGAAATTGGCAAGCTATTATATCACATGATAAACAACCCTGAAAAGTATTAATTTGTAAGTTAGTAATTGCCCTTTGCCAATTGGCTATTACGTATTTTGCATCCTACAAACCAATTTGCCTATTAACAATTGCCCATTGCCTATTTTCCCTTACTTTTGCACCTCAAAAATAAAATTTATAACAAAATGAAATCAATTACAATCGAAGGACAACTGAGGACCGAAAGCGGAAAAAAAGCCACCCGTCAACTTCGCTCTCAGCAACTTGTGCCAGCTGTAATTTATGGTGGCGAAAAAGAGGTTAACTTCTCTGCACCTGCAGCATCTTTTAAATCAATCGTTTACACATCGGAATTTAAAATTGCCGAAATTAAAGTAGAGGGTAAAACCTACCGTTGTATTCTTAAAGATTTACAATTTGGTAAAGTATCTGATGCTTTAATTCACGTAGATTTTTTAGAATTGGTAGAAGACAAAAAAGTTATTGCAAATTTACCTCTTAAGTTTACGGGTACACCTGCTGGCGTTAAAGCTGGTGGTAAGTTAGTACTTAAAATTAAAAATGTTAAGGTAAAAACCTTGCCTAAGTATTTAAGAGAAAATATTGAAATGGATTTAACTGCGTTAGAGTTAAATGAAAACGTACGTATTCAAGATATTAAGGCAGAAAACATGGAAATCATGAACTCTCCACGTATTCCTGTAGCGTCTGTAACAATGACTCGTCAGCTTAAGCAAGAAGAAACTGCCGCTGCTAAAGCTCCAGCAGCTGCTAAAGGTGCCGCTGTAACCGCCGCTCCAAAAGCTGCTGCACCTGCTGCAAAAAAATAATAACGATTTGCTTATTATAGTAAAACTCTCCTGTAAATGGAGAGTTTTTTGTTTTTATGGTTATTATTTATTGTCCTTAAATTTTACCGCTATTACGCAAATTTTACCAACTGCCAACTGCTAATAGCTAACTGCTTACTGTAAACCAAAACTCACTACCTTTGCCCACTTAAAAATATATAAATGTTTAAAGATAAAAATACGATTATTGGCTTTTCATTAATAGGGCTTTTGCTTTTTGGAATGATGTATTTTAATAACAGAAATCAACAAGCTTATCAAAAAGAAGAAAAAAGAAAAGCAGATTCAATTGCGGCTACAAAACCAAAAGTTGACCCTAAATTAGCTTTACTAGATTCTTTAAAAACCGATAGTTTAAAAAAGGCTCAATTACAAACACAAATAAAAACAGGTTTTCCTTCAATTGCCGCTAATGAAGAGTTGGTGACGTTAGAAAACGACCTTATAAAAATTACCTTTACCAATAAAGGAGCCCAGCCTAAAGAAGTTGAACTTAAGCAGTTTAAAACCTTTGATGGTAAACCCTTGTTTTTACAAAAAGGAAATTTTAATAAAATTAGTTATGATATATTAGCAGGTAACGGGGTTATAAAATCATCCGAAGCTTTTTTTGTAAATGGTGGTAAACAAGACAATGCAGATAAATCACAATCGGTAATATTTACTTTAAAAGATAGTGCTGGTAAGGAACTTAGCCATCAATATACCTTAAAGCCCGATGATTACATGTTGGACTTTAATATTGTAGCTAACGGTGCAAATCAATTATTTACCAACAATACTATTAGTTTGCTTTGGCAAACTGAAACACCACAAGTAGAAAAAACGTTATCGTACGAAAGGCAGCAATCAAATTTTAGTTATTTAAGTAACGATAAGTTTGACTTTAGCAGTATGATGAAAGACGGAAATGAAAAATTTGAAAAAGGAGCTAGTTGGTTAGCTGTTAGCCCACAATTTTTTGTAAATACATTAATTGCAAAAAATAAATTTCAAAGTGCAGAAATAAGCTGGACTTTACCTGCCGATTCCTTAAAAATTGTAACACAATCAACAGCTACAGCTAAGTTAGCCATACCATCTAATAACGCAACCATTCCTTTACAAATGTATTATGGACCAAACGATTATAATCAGCTAAAAAAATACGGTAACGGCATGCAGCAAATTGTACCTTATGGTAGTGGGCCTTTCTCTTTTGTAAAATATATTAATCGCCATTTTTTATTACCTATTTGGGATTTTTTAAGAAGCCATGTAGCCAATTACGGTATTGTAATTTTATTACTTACGCTTTTAATACGTTTAATAACATCACCAATATTATATAAGAGTTATTTAAGCGGTGCAAAAATGAAGGCACTTAAACCTGAGGTTGATGCCTTGAGAGCAAAAAATACCGATCCTAAAACAAAAGAGTTTAACCAACAAGCGTTTGGTGTAGAGCAAATGAAGTTATGGAAAACTGCTGGAGTAAGCCCATTGGGAGGCTGTTTGCCAGCATTATTACAAATTCCAATATTTATGAGTTTGTATTATTTCTTTCAAAGCAATATTGCTTTAAGAGGACAAAATTTTTTATGGGCAAAAGATTTGGCAGCTTACGATAGTATTTATAAACTGCCTTTTGATATTCCTTTTTATGGGGATCATATAAGTTTATTTACCATAACGGCTACGCTTACAAGTTTGCTAATTTCAATATATAGTATGAGTAGTATGCAGGATAATACTAACCCTGTAATGAAGTATATGCCTTATATATTCCCTGTATTATTGTTAGGTGTATTTAATAATTTACCATCGGCATTAACATGGTATTATACGGTATCAAACACTATTACTTTATTGTTGCAAATCATTATTCAAAAGTATATTATCAATCCAGATAAAATACGAACTGCCATAGCAGAAAATATGAAAAAACCTGTTAAGCAAAGTAAATTTGCCGAACGATTGCAAGCAATGCAGGAGAGCCAAAAAAAGATTCAAGATTTAAAAAAGAAAGGCAAATAAACGTTAAAATAGTGCCTAAATTATATTGACCTGCAACTAATTACAAAAGTTGCAGGTCTTTTTAGTTGGGATAAGTAAAGTGTGGCATACGATTTTCTTATCTTTATATAAAACAATATAAAATGATGAAAAAGAAGAACATACTATTGGTTGTAACATTGTTTTTAACCATTGGTGGTTTTGCACAAAAAACAATGAGTGAAGGTACAATTGTGTACGATGTAGTTGTAAATACGGGTAATAAAGAACCCCAAATGGCAGATGCTTTAGATGGAGCTACAACTACTGTGTATATTAAGGGAACAAAAAGCCGTACCGATATGGTAAGTGCTTTGGGTACCGAAAGTAATATTTATGATTCTAAAACTGGGAGTGCAGTTATTTTAAAAGAATATAGCAGCCAAAAATTAATGATAACGCTTACCAAAGAAAACTGGGAAGCAAAAAACAAAGCCTATGCCGATGTAAGTTTTGATTATACAAATGAAGCAAAGGAAATTAATGGCTATAGCTGTAAAAAAGCAATTGCAAAAATGGCCAATGGAAAAACGTTTAATGTGTATTACACAACAGATGTTGTAGTATCTAATAAAGAGTACAACTACACTTTTAAAAACTTGCCAGGCCTAGCCATTCAATACGAAATAGAAGCAGGCAAAACTAAAATTAAATATACAGTAAGTAAAATTGATTTTGCCGCTGTAGCTGCTTCAAAATTTGATACACCTAAAACAGGCTTTAGAGTAATGACATACGAAGAAAATCAACAAATGAAAAAGAGTGGCATACAATAATTACTACTCTAAATAACATAAAGAAAGCCCCGAAATTTCGGGGCTTTCTACTTATAATAATCAAGCAAAAAACTAACTTTTATTTTACCTTTTTCAGTAACATTACATAGCCACATAATCCCTTCTTCTTCTTATTTACTTGTAGCGGCTTCATCATGTGGTATTCGCTAAAACGTGGAATGTACGAATAGCTAATAACATTTCCATCCACATCGCCCCAATGTTTTCTTTGATAAATTACTTGCTTTTCATTCCAGTCAAACATTCGTACCTCATATAATTTACTAGACATATCACCAATAAAAACAAATTGATACCAACTGCCTTGTGTTAAAGGAACAATTACAGGCATTTCATATTCACTTTCCATAGTCATGCTAGCTTCTTTAACTACTAAAAAACCTTGTTTGGCTAATTCTTGCTTTATACTGTCGGCTTGTTGTAAAATGGATGCCACTGTACAAGCTGTTTGACGGATTACATCCTGAGCTTTTATTGAAGTGCTACAAATTGTAGCGGCTATTATTAAAATGAGGTTCTTCATTAATTGGATTGGTTGATTGGATAAACAAGATTAATTCATTTTATTGATAATTCCAATAGTGAATTTACTTAGTACAAACGCTAATACTGTGCCAAAAGTATAATCTAACAATTTTTCGTTAAAATATTTACATAACTCATTGATTTTTATTTATATAGAAACTGTTTGCTTGTTGTGTACAAGTAACTACTAAATCGTTTATACATACATGCTGTGGTAAAGTAGTGCAATAAAAAATCGTTTCGGCAATATCTGCAGCGGCTAAAGGGATAAAATTGTTATAAACGGCATTCGCTTTTTCTTTTTCTCCCTTAAATCTAACTAACGAAAACTCTGTTTCTACAGCACCAGGATGAATTGCAGTAACTTTTATGTTGTGCTTTAACAAATCTATTCTCATGGCTTTGCTAATAGCATCAACAGCATGTTTGCTAGCACAATACCCATTTCCATTTTCATAAACTTCCTTAGCCGCCGTAGAGCCAATGTTTATAATATGCCCAACTTTTGCTTCAATCATTAAAGGTAAAACTGCTTTGGTAACATACATTAATCCTTTTACATTGGTGTCAATCATGGTTTCCCAATCAGTAATATCTGCATCCTCAAAACTATCTCTTCCCAAAGCTAGACCAGCATTGTTTATTAATACATCAATTTTTTTCCAATCGGCAGGTAAATTAGCAAAAGCATCAAAAACATTTTTTTTATTTTGTACATCAAAGCAACCAATGATTACATTAATTTTATACTCTTTTTTTAAAGATGCCATTAATTTTTGTAACCTTTCTTTTCTTCTACCCGTAATAATTAAATTACAATTTGCTTTTGCAAATTTTATTGCACAAGCCTCGCCAATGCCCGATGTGGCACCTGTTATTAAAACTGTTTTAGTCATTGTAAAATTTTAAAACGTAAAGCTAAAATAAAAGGCTATCAAAATAGATAGCCTTTTACAATTTTAGTTATTCTATTTTATTATTCAATAATTAATTTTAAGGTAGATGTAGAATTGTCTTGATTAATTACTTTAACAATATGCAATCCCTTTTTAAAATTTGTAACATTTAATTTAATGGGGTGTATTTTATCTATTAATGAATTTTGCTCAACTATTTTTCTACCCATTTCATCAAATAATTGCCAACTCACTTTTTGTGTATTTAACGAATTAGAATTAATGTAGGCAACATCTGTAGCAGGATTTGGGGAAATGGTGAATGCTGGATTTATAGTGGCATCTATATTTACAACAATAATTTTGCTATACGTAAATTTGCCATCAATATCCACTTGTTTTAATCGGTAAAAATTTAATCCTTTTGCAGGTGATAAGTCGGTTAATTGATAGTTAGATAAACTTGCACTAAAACCTTTTGCATTTACTGTACCTATTTTTTCAAAACTTCTTCCGCCATCTAATGAACGTTCTACAATAAACAATTTACTGTTTTGTTCCTGTGCTGTATACCATTCAAGCAATATTGTTTTGTTGGTAAGATGTGTGCCTTTAAAATTAACCAAAGTTATTGGGGTAGCTAAATCATTTCTTGTATACCAAATTGGCGATGTTGTTGCCCTATTACCATCTGCTTGCTTAATGTTTATAAAATAATAATAGGTTGTATTATCTGGTTGCGTATTGGCAACATCGGTAGCATCAAACAAAATTGTATTTGTACCAGCGTAAGCTTTTATTGCTGTAGTAGGTATTGGGTCACCAATTTTTGCACCAAAAATATACACCGAATCTGGAGTGGCATCTGCCGCATCAATATCAGATAATGTAACATTTATTGTGGGCAATCCACTACTAGTAATTGAACTACCCATGCTGTTGCCTAAAATTTTGTAGTCAATTTTTAAATTACAATCGTTACTAGCATAAAAACGCATTGCCCTTATTGCCGATACTAAATCAGCTCTTGATCTTGTTGTTGTTAATACTACTGTTCTATTAGCAGATTGGCGACCATGGGTTAACTTATGATTATCTCCATCCATTGTTGGCCCAAGTTTATATCCTTTTGATAACATCGTTTTATAATACTCCATATACCTCTCCTGTGTTGGAAAATCCGAGTAGGTAATATTGGAAGATGTTGAGGGTCCGTTTTCTAACGCAACTCCAAAAACAGCATTGTCTGCTGTAGCGTTAAATGTATTTACAATTCCTCCATAATCTGTAAAATTAGGATGAGCCAATGTTGTAAAAGCATTAGGTTGAGCATTTACAGTATTAAACAAAGTTGTGTAATCATTTTTTGGTGTTAAAATATCGTAATTTCCTGCATCCCAACCCAATAATTGGTTATCAAAACCAAATACTAAAAGATGGCCTCCACCACTAATAACACCCCATTCCATTCCCCAAAGTGTTACAAAAGGAAAGCCGCTTGTTCCTACTTCTCCATTAACAGTGTTGGCTTGGTTAAATCCAGTAGTGTAATCTGCAATTGCCATACCAGCAGCAGCATGGTTATGTTCCGATATTCCTAAAAAATCCATGCAATTTGCATCTCTAGCAAAACGGTAATCATCAATTGGTTGTTTGCTTAAATCATCTGTATTACCATCCGAAAAACTAGAGTGGCTATGTAAGTTTCCATACATATAAGTGAAGCCTGCACTAGGGTCGTAAGGTGTTGCCACTGCACTTACACCACTTGAGTAAACACCAGTATTACGAGTAAACACTTTAAAATAATAAGGTGTGCCATTTGTTAAAGCAGTTATTGTTACGGCGTTTCCTATGCCTCTAAAAACTACTTGATTTGGGGTTGAGTAAACGGTGTTTCCTGCACCTGCAAAAGTGCCGCCCAGCCCTGTTATTGGTGCATTAGAAGCTACTACTAAAATTTCGTCGTAGCAACTAGCATTGGGGTTTGTCCAAGTTAAAGCAACAGTTGTATTACCAGCCGTTGGTGCTAATGCGGTAATGTTAACTGGTGCGGTACAAAGTGTTGTAAAATTACCTGTTAACGGAGCAAGGTTATAACAATAATCTGTATTAAAATATTCGTATAAAGCAAAATAATAAGTAGTGCTTTGAGTTAATGTAGCATAATTAAAAGTTGCTGCTGGGCCATTGTAAATTACAAAATTGCCTGTACCAATTTGGCTATTAACAGGATAATTTACACCCCTATATGGGTTTTGATTTACCGATGAACCAACCCTTGCTACAACCAAAATATTATCGCCATTACCACGGTTGTAATTAATATCCATACTTGTACCCGTAATGTTTGTAGCTGTTAAGTTCGTTACTTGGGTAGATGGTGGTGTGCAATTTGGAACGTTTAATGTTTTTGTAGTGCCTAGTAGTGGATTAAGCAATTGATAACAGCTTTGCAATGTATTGTAGCTATAAACAAAAAAGTAATAATCTGTAAAAGGCGTTAAATTATTTACCGTAAAAGAAGTAGCACTACTTGCCGAAATTACTGTAGCATTTCCAATTACATCATCAATTAAATAAGATGTGCCTGGTAATGGTTGTGCTGTTAAAGATGGTGCTGTACTCATTAATACCAAATACTCATCTGCCGCAGGCGAACTAGGTGCAAAACTACCAGCAATAGATACAATACTTGGTGTAAGGCTTAATGCTGTTGGCTGTGCCGATGGTGGAGTACAACCTGCATTTACGATTATATCATCCAACGTCCATCTTGAAGAAGCTGCTGTAGTTGGGTTAATGTATACCCAAGCAATAAAAACACTTGGGGCTATAAATGGTGTTAAATCAATATTATTACTTAGCGTCCAAACATCGGTGTTAGCTGCCGGAAAATTACCGTTAAGTGTTGTCCATGTAGCAGTATTAGGATTAGTGCCGCTAATATAATTGGTAGATACTTTTAATACTAACCCATTTCCAGTAAATCTAGTACGGCTATAAAAATCCAAGTATGGAGCCGATGTACCGACTAAATTAAATGGAGGAGATATTAACCAATCTTCATTTAAAGGGTTATTATTAGAAGCCACAAAAGCATTCATAACCATTGAAGAATCTACAGGTACAGGAGATGTTCTGCCTGTATTTGAGCAAGTCCAAAATTGAGAATTTCCTAATACGCTAAATTGCCTCCAACCATCGGTTATAAAAGTTGTGTTGCAATTAGTAAAGCTGTAATTATTGTTTAAAATACCTGGCGTAAGTGCAATGTCTGTTTTAAAATTCCAAATTGTATTACCTGTTATGCCAGCAAAATTATTTGGGATAGGGGCAATGTCTGTAAAAGATCCTGCATCTATTTCAATATAATAATCGGTATTGTTTAATAAAGATGGAGAAATAGAAATTGTAGCTGTACTTGCACTTACAGTAACAGCAGCGGCAGTTACATCTATTGTTTGATGTGTAGAATTATCACTTAGTTTTTTTACATAGATATTGCCTGTACCTTTTGCAATTGCTTCACTAAATAAAATTTGCAAGTTCGTATTTATACCAACATTTGTAGCATTATCGGTAGGGGTTAATGTTGTAACAGTTGGAGGGGTAACATCTAAACCGCTGCCAGTAGCTGTTATAGAGAAATTGTCAATACCAATTGCTTGACCATTACTAGATCCGCCAACTCCTGTAATCGTCCAACGCAAATAATAATCGGTTGCGTTATTTATGGCTAAACCTGTTAAATTAACTGTTTTACTTGTTGTTGTCGGTGGATTAGAAACTGTCGTATTATTAGCATCTCCAACAAAAGAATTATCGCCACTCGTTGCTGATGTTGTGGGAGATGAAGTTGCACCATGAAAAAATGTCCAATTAAAGACTCTGGTTCCCGACCTATATTTTTCGTAATCAAATGTTATAGCTAAATCAGAAATAACTACACCCGTATTATTGGTAATTTTTAGAATTATTGATCTAGATGAACCAAAACTACCAGAGTTTAATACACCGATAGCTCTTTCTAAAGATGCTGCTGAGTCTCCGTTAGCTAAATTATAGTTTCCGCCGCTAGAACTAAGTGAAAAAATACCAACTCCAGATGTTCCTCTAGATTGGGTGGTAGCCGATAATCCAGCATTCCAGTCTGTGGCATTTGCAGCAGCACCAAACTTAAACCCATTAGGTAAAGTAGATATTGCAGTATTGCCTATTCCATCAAAATTTTGTGTAAATGCAGTACCAGTAGCTGTTATACTAATTTGTGCTTTTGTTGCAAAAAAGCAGCCTAAAAAGGCAAGTAAAAATATTCTTTTCATATGTTATATTTCAATTGATAAAAGTACAACTAAACAGTTATTTTGGTATTAATTAATTATCAACAAAAAAGCCCGTCAATACTATCATTGACGGGCTTTTTATATGTTAAATTAGTTGAATACTATTTTGCCATTGCATTTACTCTTATAGCCAACTTTCTTTTTAAATTAGCTGCTTTGTTTTTATGGATTGTACCACGTTTTGCTAACTTATCAATCATAGATGATACTTTAGGTAATTGCTCTGTTGCAACAGTTTTATCGGCAGCCTTAATATCACGTATTGCATTACGGGTAGTTTTACCATAATAACGATTACGTTCGTTACGCTTTGCACTTTGTCTTACATCTTTTTTTGTTGCTGAATGATT
>JANNWD010000328.1:0-6664 GCA_031408315.1 Bacteroidota bacterium | reverse complement strand
TTTATTTGCAAACTATCTAAAGTATGTTGAGTAAACGCTAAATTAGTATCGCCTTTTGACGTTTTTAAAATAAACATTTCTCCATCCGTCTTGGCAATAGTATTGTATTTGCCAGTAGGGATAAGCCATGTTGCAATTGCCGCTAAAACAATTATTGCCATTAATATGGTAATGGGAGATGGAATGGTTTTTGTTTTCTTCATACTTAAAAGTAAATATTTTTTTTTGGATGGAATGTTGATTTGACTGATGATACTTGTAAGGATGATTTTTTTATGTTAAAATCTTTTTAATCTGCGAAAACAATCTGTATTTATCTGTGGTTAAATATTTTATATTGCAGTATGAAGGCAGCTACACTAAACGAAATAAAGCAAGAGTTAACCAATTTGCCATCTGCCAAAGTATTGGAATTATGTTTACGACTTGGAAGATTTAAAAAAGAAAATAAAGAGTTATTAACCTACTTGCTATTTGAAGCTCATAACATTCCCGATTTTATCGAAAATATAAAAGCAGAAATAGAAACACAATTTGAAACCATTAATACAAGCAGTGTATATTTTGTAAAAAAGAGTTTGCGTAAAATTTTACGTTTAATTAGTAAGTACAGCCGCTACAGCGGTTTAGCAAATGTAGAAATTGAATTGCTTATTTATTTTTGCCAAAAGATAAATGAATTAAAAAGCAGCTTTAAAACCAATCCTGTAATTTTTAATATTTATCAATTTCAATTAAAAAAAATTGATAAAGCATTGGCAACAATGCATGAAGATTTGCAGTATGATTATAAAAAGCAAATAGATGAATTATAAATAAAAAAGAAAAAGTATTTTGCACTATGATTAAAAATATCAATGAATTTAAATCAGTTTTTTTTATAGGCATTGCAGGTGTAGGTATGAGTGCTATTGCACAATACTTACAAGGCATTGGTAAAGATGTATCTGGTAGTGATAGGTATTTTAAAGCCAATGAAGAAAATGAAACTAAAATAAAGTTAGAAGCCGAGGGTATAAAATGCTTTTTACAAAATGGAGAAGGTATCACTAACAAAACTGAATTGGTAGTAGTTTCAACCGCCATTGAAGATACTGTGCCAGAGTTACAAAAAGCAAAGCAATTAAATATTCCAGTTATAAAAAGGAGTGAGCTTTTGGCCATAATTGCGTTGAGTAAAAAAACAATTGCAGTAGGTGGTACAAGTGGTAAAAGCACTACCAGTGCTATGTTATTTGATATTTTAGAATTTGGTAGTTTGCAGCCAAGCATTATAAGTGGAGCAGGTTTAACTAGTATTATAAAAGAAGGAAAAATTGGTAATGCAAAAGTGGGAGCAGGAGAGTGGTTGGTTATTGAAGCCGACGAGAGTGATGGCAGCATTGTGCAATACAAACCCGAAATTGGTTTATTATTGAATATTGATAAAGATCATCAAGAAATTGATGAATTGATGGATATATTTACAATGTTTAAAAATAATAGTAAAATATTTGTAGTAAATCAGCATAATAAATTGGCTAGCCAATTATCTGTAAATAATGAAAATGATTTTTCAACAGATGAAGAAAGTGGTGCAAAATATATTGCCACCAATTTTCAACAAAATGGATTTAATATTCAATATTCAATAAAAAGTAGTCAATTTTCCCTTAACGTTATAGGCGTTCATAATATGGAAAACGCTTTAGCAGCCACAGCCGTTGCAAACCTTATTGGGGTTGATTTACAAACTTGTGCTACTGCGTTAAAAGGTTATGAAGGTATTTATCGCCGCAATCAAATTTTAGGCAGTAAAAATGGCGTATGGGTAATAGATGATTATGCACACAATCCTGTAAAATGTGCAGCGGCCATTGCTAGTTGCCAACCTGTTGCAAAAAAAGTAATAGCTTGGTTTCAGCCACATGGTTATGGACCAACCCGTTTTTTACGAAACGATTTTGTAAAAGAAATTAGTGAAGTACTGAGAGATACAGATGAAATTTGGATGAGTGAAATATTTTATGCTGGCGGTACTGCTGTAAAAGATATTAGTGCCAACGATTTAATAAACGATATTAAAGCATTAGGGAAAAATGCTTTTTTTGTTGAAGACAGAAATGATTTTGTAGAAGAAGTTAAGGTGCATTTAACAAATGATTGCGTACTTTTATTAATGGGGGCAAGAGATCCAAGTTTAGAAAAATTTAGTAAATCGGTTTTTGAAAAATTATAATTTTAATATGAAATATTTTAACTTTTTAATTGTCATTTTATTATTGCCAATTTTACTTTTAGCACAGCCAAAACAACATAACAAATTTGGTAAAGAGGATTTGAAAAAAATGGAAAGTAAATGGGCTGGTACTGTAATATTGGCTAAAAAATTTGGCGATACTTCTCTAACCAAATTACCTATAACTTTTGATATTTCTACCTCTGGCGATTCGTTGCTAGTAAAAGCAGTTACTAATAAAGCAGGAATTGCTATAACAGAAAATTATGGAATAGCATTGGATGAAGAAATTACTGAGTTTAGTTTTGAAAGCAGATTGTATGACATAAAGCAAATTATTCGTAGCCCAAATAAATTAATTATTAAACTAATCGACCCTAACGAAAAAGCAATGATTGATGATGAATATGCTGAAATTAAAACAACCTTCACCATTGGCGATAAAACACTTTTTATAAATCAAGAAGTAAAATATTTTCAAACGGAAATGTTTTTTGTGCGTAAAAAAATTGAATTAACTCGTCAGTAAAAATCTGGGTAACTCTCCCAATTTTTACAATAACATCAACTAATCAATGTCAATCACTCTCTTCACCAATATTGCACAACTTGTAGGCGTACATACGCAAAATGCACTATTACGTGGCAGTGCATTAGCTAATTTGCCAATAATTGAAAATGCTTTTTTATTGGTAGATGATGGTATAATAGCAGATTTTGGAGCAATGTATGAGTTAGAATTAAATGTACCGCAATTACCAAAAAATGTAGTCGACTGCCAAGGGCAATTTATTTTACCTTGCTGGTGCGATAGCCACTCCCATATTGTATTTGCTAAAAGCAGAGATGAAGAGTTTGTAGATAAAATTAAAGGAATGAGTTATGCCAAAATTGCTGCAAAAGGCGGCGGCATTTTAAATAGTGCTAACAAATTAAATGGAGCAACCGAAGATGAATTATTTAACAGTGCTTGGCAACGATTACAAGAAGTTGCTAAACTAGGTACAGGTGCAATAGAAATAAAAAGTGGGTATGGTTTATCTGTTGATGGCGAATTAAAAATGCTTAGAGTAATTAAACGTTTAAAAGAAAAATCGAATCTAATTATTAAAGCAACTTTTTTAGCTGCACATACTTTTCCAACTGAGTTTAAAGAAAATCATCAAGGCTATATCGATTTAATTATTAATGAAATGTTACCAATAATTGCTAAAGAAAATTTAGCCGATTATATTGATGTATTTTGCGAAACGGGCTTTTTTTCTGTAAAAGAAATGGAAACCATTTGTAAAGCAGGAATTCAATATGGTTTAAAACCAAAGTTGCATTTAAATCAATTAAATTCTATTGGCGGTATTCAATCTGCAATAAAGTTAAATGCAATTTCTGTAGATCATTTAGAAACAATGACTGATGAAGATATTAAACTTTTATCGGGTGAGTCACCCTTTGGAGGTGAATCACCCTGCACCATTGGAACGCTGTTACCAACAGCAGCATTTTTTCTGCGGATGCATTACCAGCCTGCAAGACAGCTTATTGATAATAATTGTGCCATTGCATTAGCATCCGATTACAACCCAGGCTCATCGCCAAGTGGCAATATGAATTTTGTGGTATCCTTAAGTTGTATACAAATGAAAATGTTGCCACAAGAAGCCATAAATGCTGCAACAATAAATGGCGCATTTGCTATGGAAGTGCAAGATGAAGTTGGCAGTATTGCTATTGGCAAAAAGGCCAATCTAATTTTTACAAAAGCAATTACGTCATTAGCTTTTATTCCTTATAGTTTTGGAACTAATTTAATTGATAAGGTGATGATTAACGGTGAGTTTATTTAATTTTAAATTTTTAATTCTTAATTGTATATGCAACTAATAGAATGTGTTCCCAATTTTTCCGAAGGAAATGATTTAGCAATCATCAAACAAATAACTGACGAAATTGAAAAAACAGAAGGTGTTCGTTTATTAAATGTTGATGCTGGAAAAGCTACAAACCGAACCGTTGTAACCTTCGTTGGGCAACCACTTCAGGTTATTGAAGCAGCTTATAATGCAATAAAAAAAGCTGGCGAATTAATAGATATGAGTAGCCACAAAGGAGAGCATCCACGTATGGGAGCAACCGATGTTTGTCCGTTAATTCCCATTGCAAATATTACTATGGACGAAACGGCAAAGTATGCTCAGCAACTTGCAAAAAAAGTTGGCAATGAATTAAATATTCCTGTTTATTTGTATGAAGCCGCACAACCCAACCCCGAAAGAAATAATTTATCAATAATAAGGGCAGGAGAGTATGAAGGCTTTTTTAAAAAAATAAAATTACCTCAATGGAAACCCGATTTTGGACCACAAGAGTTTGATGCAAAACGTGGCGGTACTGTCATTGGGGCTAGAGATTTTTTAGTAGCTTACAATATAAATTTAAATACAACAAGTACACGAAGAGCAAATGCAATTGCATTCGATATTAGAGAAGCAGGGCGACACATTGAAGTAAATGGTGAAAAAATTAATCAACCCGGTAGTTTAAAATTTGTTAAAGCCATAGGTTGGTATATTGAAGAATATGGTGTTGCACAAATTTCTATTAATTTGACCAACATAAACAAAACTCCTGTACATATTGCCTTTGATGAATGTTGTTTAAAAGCAAACGAAAGAGGGATAAGGGTTACAGGCAGTGAGTTGGTTGGCTTAATTCCCTTAAAAGCAATGTTAGATGCTGGTAAATATTTTTTACAAAAGCAGCAACGCAGCATTGGAGTAAGTGAAAATGAATTGATAAAAATTGCAGTAAAAAGTTTAGGGTTAGACGAGTTAACACCCTTTAATCCACAAGAAAGAATTATAGAATATTTATTAGCTGATTTAACCAATAGTAAATTGGTTAGCATGAAATTAAATGCCTTTGCCGATGAAACCGCAAGTGAAAGTCCTGCACCTGGCGGTGGTTCAATTGCAGCTTATGTTGGAGCATTAGGTGTTTCGTTAGCAACAATGGTTGCCAATTTATCTTCTCATAAAAAAGGATGGGATGATAGATGGGAAGAATTTAGCAATTGGGCTGCACAAGGTCAACAATTAAAAGATGAGTTAATAAAATTGGTTGATGCAGATACCGCTGCATTCAACAAAATAATGGAAGCGTTTGCATTACCAAAAACCACCGATGAAGAAAAAGCAAAACGAACAGCAGCCATACAAGCCGCTACAAAATATGCCATAGAAATTCCGTTTAAAGTAATGCAAACTGCTGCACTAAGTATGCCGTTGGTTAAAGCAATGGTCAACATTGGCAACCCCAATAGTGTAAGTGATGCAGGCGTTGGTGCATTGTGCATACGTACCGCTGTTATGGGTGCTTTTATGAATGTTCGTATAAATGCAAGCGGCTTTACCGACAAAAATTTTGTAAATGAAATTATGGCAAAGGGTAAGGCTATTGAAGATGCTGTGATTGCAGATGAAACGGAAATTTTAAAAGTGGTAAATGAAAAAATAGGAGTGTAATTTTTATTTTTTTGACCCCGCCAATTAACATTTTTCAACTTCATTTGCGTCGCACCCTTGTACATTAAATTTTAATTGAACTTTTACTGTAGCGTAGATTATGCACTAGAATTTTAATAAAAATGTGTAACTTTCTCCTATGAAACATTTTAAGTTTTACACCAAAGAAGATATTTTATCCTTAACTAAAACAAGACGTTTTGAAACCAAACTTGGCGAAAGAGTTTGTGTATTAGATAAACATGGCGAATGGCCACAAGTGCTTACAAGTTCCAAAGCAAAATATGTATTAGTGGGCATTCCCGAAGATATTGGTGTAATGGCCAATTACGGAATTGGCGGAGCAGATACAGCTTGGCTTCCTTTTTTATCTTCTTTTTTAAATATGCAAAGCAACGATTTTTTAGTAGGGGATAATATTTTAGTATTGGGACATTTTGATTTTGGGGATTTAAAATATTTAATAGATTCCAACGCCTATAATCAAGATGAATTAATAAATGCTTATCGCCATGCTGTAGAAATTATTGATGTAGAGGTAGAAGATGTTTTAAAAGTAATAGCATCTTGCAAAAAAATACCCATTGTAATTGGCGGTGGGCATAACAATTGCTATCCAATTATTAAAGGGGTAGCCAAAGGTTTGCACAAAGCAGGCGTAACGCCGTTAGCACAAATAAACTGTATTAATTTAGATGCCCATACCGATTACAAAGCAGCCAAGGGAAGGCATAGTGGTAATGGCTTTAGATATGCGGAGGAAGATGGTTATTTAGGAAAATATTGTATAGTAGGAGTACACGAAAATTATATACCGCAAAGCGTATTGATGGAAATACACAACAATCCATTTATAGATTATATTACCTACGAAGAAATTTTTATACATGAACGTAAAAATTTTATACAAGCGGTAGCCCATGCC
>JANNWD010000327.1:0-3954 GCA_031408315.1 Bacteroidota bacterium | reverse complement strand
TGTAAAAGGTGTAGCAAACTTTGAGCAAAAAACATTAACAGATGTAATTGAAGCTAGATCAAAAGCTACATCTATAACACTTGATGCTAAAGATTTAACGCCTGAAAATATGGCAAAATATCAAGCTGCACAAGAGCAATTGAAGGGCTCGTTAAGTAGATTAATGTTAGTAGCAGAGCAATATCCTCAATTAAAAGCAACGGAAAATTTTACTAAGTTACAAGGTCAGTTAGAGAGTATTGAAAATGGTGTAAAAGCCGATAGAAATGTATTTAACGATTCTGTAAAAGGTTATAATGTAAAAGTTCGTTCATTTCCTGCAAGTTTAATGGCTGGTATTTTAGGGTTTAAAGCAAAAGAAGGTTTTAAAGCAGATGCTGGTACAGAAAAAGCACCTGAAGTTAAGTTTTAATATACATGGCAAACATAGCTAGAAAAAAATACGGGTTAGTAGCGTTAATAGTATTAGCGTTGCTAACCATTTTTATTATTGTTACTCGTAATGGGTTTGTACAAAAAGAAGAAAATGTTACAAAAACATGGAGTAATGTACAAAGCGATTATCAACGCAGGTTAGATTTAATTCCTAATTTGGTTAACGCCGTAAAAGGAAGTGCTGATTACGAAAAAAACACCTTAATAAAAGTTGTAGAAGAAAGAGCAAAAAAAGCAACGGTAAATGTGGTGGGCAATAGCCCAACGTACGATGAGTATAAAAAAATTGAAGCAGCCAATGGCGATTTAGTAAACAGTGCCAATCAGCTAATTGGTGTTATTGAAAAATACCCCGATTTAAAAACGGCTAATAGTTTTGTTCGTTTGCAAGATCAATTAATAGGAACCGAAAGGCGTATTAAATTTTCACGTAACGATTTTAACAAAGCCATACAAGAATACAACACATCGGTTCGTTCATTTCCATCAAGCCTTGTGGCCAGTATTTTTGGCTTTAAAGTAAAAGATGGTTTTAAAGCAGATATTGGAGCAGAAAAAGCACCGGAAATTACATTCACAAAATAAAAATTATCGTGGCAATTTTCCCATTTTTTAAAAATAAAAATTTATTATCTCCTTCGGAAGAAGAGCAGATTGTAAATGCTATAAGATCTGCCGAAAAATTTACTAGTGGCGAAGTAAGAGTGTTTGTAGAAAGTAAATGCCGCTTTGTAAACCCTGTGGATAGAGCTTTTGAAGTTTTTTACGGCTTAAAAATGGAAAAAACCGACGATCACAACGGCGTATTGCTTTATGTGGCATTAAAAGATAGACAACTAGCTATTTACGGCGATGATGGTATACACAAAAGAGTAGGAGAAGATTATTGGAAAAATGCAGTAAAGCAAATGTTACAGCATTTTAATAAAGATAATAATGTGCAGGGTATTTGTGAAGTAATAACAAATGTAGGGCAGACACTATCAAAAGAGTTTCCCTACGAACCAACAGATGATAAAAACGAATTGCCAGATGAAATTGTGTTTGGTAAATAATGCAATAATTACAAGAGTTAAGTTAACAAGATTAATAGAGATTGCTATTAATTAAAATGCGTTGATTCTAAGAGTAGAGGACAAATGTTGAAGCTACAGTAGTACTAAAGATGAGTAAAGCTGTTGAAAGAAAAGCGATGTATATCTTTTCTTTCTTGACTTTTTTGTTACTTTTTGCGTCAAGGCAAAAAGTAAATAATAAAATTATTAAAGCTAAATGAAATTTTTAAAAAACATATTTCTATTCCTTTTGGTGTTTGCTTACGCAACTGCACTAGGGCAATCTATACCCGACAGACCCAACCCTCCAAAATTAGTAAACGATAAATTAGGTTTACTAACTCCCGACCAACAACAAGCCTTAGAACAAAAGCTAGTAAATTTTGATAAAACAACATCTACCCAAATTGCCATTGTAACTACTGATGATATTGCAGGCATGGATGCTGGAGATTATGCAGTAGAGTTAGGAAATAAATGGGGAGTTGGTGGAGTTAAAAGTTTTAATAACGGAGTAGTATTTTTAATTTACAGAAGCAAAGACAATACAAAGCGTAAAGTTTTTATAGCAAGTGGTAAAGGGTTAGAAACTGTATTACCCGATTATACCTGTAGCGAAATTGTAAATAATGAGGTAATACCCAAATTACGTGGCGGCGATTATTACCATGCAATAGATAACGGCACCACAGCAATCATAAATGCCACACAAGGTAAATACACAGCACCCGAAGGTTATGGAAAAAGAAAAAGCCCTTCTTTATTAACCATACTTTTAATAATATTTGTAATTGTTGTTGTACTCGGTATGATAAACAAAGGCGGCGGCACAGGCACTTACATGAGTCGTAGAGGTTACCGTGGCTTTAATGGCCCAACTATTTGGTGGGCAGGCGGCGGCGGCAGTGGCTGGGGCAGTGGTGGAAGTAGTGGTGGCGGAGGTTTTGGCGGCTTCGGCGGCGGTAGCTTTGGCGGTGGTGGTGCTGGCGGGGATTGGTAGGATACCCAAGTTAACAGAGTTAAAAAAGCAGTAATGTTTTTTGCAGATTAATATTTTGTAAGCTATAATTATGAGAACATTACTTATTCTTTTATTTATTACAACAACTTTTTTTACTTACTCCCAAAAAAAGGGGGATAACATGATTGTAGTTAAAACTAACTTTACTTTTTCAAACCTTAAATTTATTCTTTTTGATAATGGTTACATGATTGAAGGTAGTGATACTGTTTATATCCAAACTACTTCAAAGCAGTTGAAGAGTTCCTCTGTATTAAAGATGCAAATCAAGAGAACAGATACATTGAAGCGTCCTGAAATTGGTTGACTCCAAGCCTTGGTTCGTGGCACACGAAACAAAAAAGTTTATGATTTTTCTCAACAAACCTTTACGCTTCAATAAAAGCCCAATAACGGTATGCTGTACAAGTGAGTGACACAACTATGATGCTATAAAAAACTAAAGCTAATAACCAAAAAAATCATTGCCAACCCGTGTCATCTGTGGAAAAAAAATCTCCGTCATCCCCGTAATCGGCAGTATAAAAAAAAAAAACGGCTCACATTTATGTAAGCCGTCTTTCAAAAAAATCTATCTTAAAATTATTTCCAACCTTTCTTAATATACTCTTCAATCTCAGTGCCTTTTTGCTTAGCTAATTTTTCTAATAATTTCTTAAACTGTGGGTCAATGCTTTCCAAAAACTGTTGGGGAATAGAATTTCTAAACTTCATTATTTTGTCAATTCCGCTTTTAATTTTACTAGTATTTCCTAGTTTACCTAAGAAAGTTATGTATTTATCAGTAGTAATATTTAATTTTTCTAAACTTAAGGGTAGTTCATCGTAAGTTTTAGCAATAAAATCAAAATCAACCTCTGTTCCTTCACTCATTACCACATTACTAACTACATCACCTAATTTACCTTTAGCATCGGCACTGTATTTTTTTGCTAATGCGTAAGCCTTTGTAGGCTCTAAAGCAGTTAAACCATTCAATGCCTCACCAGCAACGGTGTAGCTACTATCATTTACATTTTTTTCGTAAACAGATTGATACTTAGCATCCTTTGTTTTAGCTAAAAAAGCAATAGCAGCAGCTTTAGTTTTTTTGTCTGTTTCTTCGTTTGCTAATTTTTCAATTGAGCTAATTATGCTAGGCACATCCTTCATTTTACCAGCACTTATTTTACCTATTGTGTAGCGGCGTAGCGGTGCATATTTATCACTTAATCCTCTTGCCAATTCACCCATATTATTTTTAGCAAAATATTCTAGTGCTTCTCTTCTATCCATAAACAATGGTGCATGCTTAATTTGATGTACAAGGTTTTCAGCGGTTTTATTATCTTTTTTTGTACATAAAATTACCCTTTCAGCATCTACGTTAATCAAATCAGGCTTGGTGGTGTAGTTAAATGTAAAACTGTCAATTTTATTTTCTATCCACACATTGTGGCGTAC
>JANNWD010000326.1:0-1883 GCA_031408315.1 Bacteroidota bacterium | reverse complement strand
AAAAATTTGGCGGCTACGAAGATTTTAGGGGCAGTGGGCATTTCAGTGGAAGGCTAACTGTATGCTTAGTTGCGGCAGGTGTAGTTGCAAAAAAGCTTTTATCATCTATATCAATAAATGCAACTATTTTAGAAATTGGCGGCGAAGCCGATATTGAAAAAGGGTTACAAAAAGCTATTGATGCAAAAGATACTGTTGGTGGAATTATTGAATGCAAAGTAAGTGGCTTGCCAATTGGACTGGGAGAACCATTTTTTAACTCGGTAGAATCTTTATTGGCACATGCCGTATTTGCAATACCTGCAGTAAAGGGGATTGAATTTGGGGCTGGTTTTGCTGCCGCAAAAATGTTTGGTAGTGAGCATAATGATGCATTACTTGATGAAAGCGGTACAACAAAAACTAATAACGCTGGAGGAATTGTTGGAGGCTTAAGCAACGGAAATGAATTGGTTTTTAGAATAGCCATTAAACCAACTTCATCTACCCCTAAAACACAAAATTCATTAAACTTGGAAACCAATGCAATTGAAAATTTTTCTATAAAGGGAAGACATGATTTATGTATAGCTTTACGAGTGCCTGTTATTTTAGAAGCTGTAACTGCTTTTATTTTAGCAGATTTGATGATGTTGGAGCAAAGGATAAAAAGAGTACTTTAGTTCATTTCTAAATTATATTTTTATGTGGTACAAAACTATCATTTTTGGGTTGCTTTGTTTAGTTACATCTTCAACAACTTTTGCCCAAAGTAAAAAAAGTAAAATAGAAAACATAATTAAAGCCTATAACAGCTACAACATGTTTGATGGAGCAGTTTTAGTTGCAGAGCAAGGAAAGATAATATATAAAAGTGCATTTGGTAAAGCCAATAGAGAATGGGATATTGAAAATATTGTTGATACCAAATTTATGATAGGCTCTATATCCAAGCCTATCACTTGTTACCTTACTCTTATACAAGCCCAAAAAGGATTAATCGATATTAATAAGACAATCGAAGATTATCTACTCGAATTCAAAAACAAACCTGCAGCAAAAATTACTATTAAACAGTTAATGAGTAATACATCAGGTATGCCTAATTACGATATTATAAAAGACTTTTTCCCAAAATACAGCAGACTAGATTTTAAAAGAGAAGATTATATAAAAGTGTATATAGATTCTCCATTATTATTTTCCCCTGGCAGTAAATATTTTTATAGCAGCTGGGGCTTTTTTACATTAGGGCATATATTAGAAAGAGTAACTGGCAAATCATTTGCTAAATTAATGAAACAAGATATTTTTGATAAATTGCAAATGAATAATACTGCCAGTTATCACCACACACAAATAGTACCTAAAAGAGCACAAGGATATGATTATGCATTTGGAGGCTATACCAGTGGTGATTTTAGAGATCAATCCAACACTATGGGTGCAGGAGATTTATATTCTACAGTAGAAGATGTTTTTAAGCTTCACTTAGGGATTCAAAACAATACATTGCTAAATGCTGTGTTTACAAAAGAAATGCTTACACCAGGCATTGCCCCTGCAAAATATGGTTATGGATGGTTTAATCAAAATTTTAAGTACACTACCACAGATAGTGTAGCTGCAAATTATCATTTAGGCACTATGGAAGGCTTTATTAGTTTCTTTCTTCGTATTCCAGAAACAAATAGTTGTGTTGTTATTCTTTGTAATAGTAAACCAACTGATTTTTTTGGCATTACAAAAAATTTGGTAAAAGTGTTATATAATAAACCTGTAAAATTAAAACAACCTATTCAAAAAAAGATTGAAAAATTAATCACAGAACAAGGCGCTGTTAAAGCAATAGAAGCCTATCAAAAACTAAAATTAGACACTGTCAATTATTATGTAGATTGGAT
>JANNWD010000325.1:0-7202 GCA_031408315.1 Bacteroidota bacterium | reverse complement strand
TACTGTACGATCATTACCTACCGTTGGTTTAACAGCTAGCCCATTAACAAGTTTATTGCCAGGGCAAAGCACCGTTTTAGCGGCAACACCTAGCCCAAGTACTGGCGGTATTGTTAGCAAAACATGGATTAAAGATGGTACACCATTTACTTACAATGGAAATTTAATAGCACTTAATGTAGAAAAAGTAGGTAGCTACCAGTTAAGCATACAAGAAGTATTTGCAAGTGGGCTTGCTTGCTCAAATGTATCGCCTGTTGTAAAAATTATTTCACCTCGTAGCGATCAATTATTTATTTTTCCTAATCCAAATGATGGTAAGTTTACTGTATCGTATTACAATGCAACTGGCAATACATCAAGATCGGTAACTGTATATGATGCAAAAGGAAGTAGAGTGTATAATAAGATGTTACCAATAGCTGGTGCTTATACATTAATGAATATAGATATTAAACCTACACAAGGTGGTGTATATTTTGTAGTAATAGGCGATGCTACAGGAAAGAAAATTATAGAAGGAAAAATACTAGTAAAATAAAAATATATATGGATACAAAATGCCTCAGTTTTACTGGGGCATTTTTTTTGATACTAATTTTAATGTCTAATTGGTGTAAATGCAAATGTTTGACAAAACAATTTAATGTTTTGATAATTTTATTTTAACATAAAATAAATATAACTGTTAATTTATAGCTATTAGTTCCATGATTATTTTGTTGGACATCATTTCGTAAATTTTACAAAGCCCTTTACTGGATTATATTACAGCGATTATTATTCTGTTAACCGTAATAAAAGCAAAACAATATTGGTTACACTCCACCAACAAACTATTCTACTTTTACATTATCAATTACAAATTTAATAATTGATTTACCTCGATTGTACCTGCTGTGTGAAAGATTAATAATTTATTTTTTAATTTTTAAAACAGTATTATCATGAAAAAAACAACACAAAAATTTGTAGCCGTATTTGTAGCTTTATTTACATTAGTAATTTCTACAAATGCACAAAACACAACTCCGCAATTAACAAAAGTTAGCGATGTAAACAACCAGCCAGTATTTCAATTACAACTAAATAACAATCAAAATGATAGTTATACCGTAGTTGTAAAAGATTTGTCGGGCACTGTATTACACCAAGAAAAAATTACCACTGCACAAGCTGTACGTAATTTTGCTTTAGATAGCGATGCATTTAGCGTAGCATCTACATTAATTTTGGATGTTAGAAATAACACTAACAACACCAACACTTTGTTTGAAATTAAAAACAACACAAATGTGGTAAATGATATAGTAGTTGTAAATGTTAGTAACAAAACATTTCGTTAAAATTTATTATTTATTTGTACAAACATGCTGTAAAGTATGTTTGTACAAATTTTTGTTTTGTGGGTATGCTACTAAACATAATAACGAGGTGCTAGTTTACCTTTTTAAGTTTTTTTGCCATCGCCAAAGAATGCTTTAATGAATTTATGTTTTTCCAATCGCTATGTGCTACAATAATAAATTTTGGTTTTCGGCATCTTTTCTGAACCTTTTTTAAAGTAGAAGTATATTCGGTTTTATTTCCATCGTCTAAATAACCTAAATCTTCTGCATCAGCACCTTTTATCAAGCAACCGCCGTAAAGTATTTTTTCTTTTTTAAACCAGATTATAATATTGTCTTTGGTGTGCCCTTCGCCAGGATAATACGTTTCAAAAGAATATTGGGCTAAATTAAATACAGTATCCTTTGTCATTAAAAATTGTGCTCTTTTTTTGTTGTTCTTTTTACTTAATTCATCTGTAAGTATAGTAGTATAAGTTTTAATTCCTTGTTGCCTGTAATATTCAAGCCCAGCGGTTTTATCGCTATGCCAATGTGTTGCAAAACACATTACCACATTTTTGTTGTGCTTTATTTTTATACTATCCAGCAATGGTTGAAATTGTGTGGTGTCCCAAGGTGTATCAAATAGTACAACACCATCTTTAGTAATAAGATACATACCATTTGCTGGGACTTGGCTTTCTTGATAGGTATTATATGTTGTATAAATATAAAAATCGCCAGTTAAATGTACTATTTTAAGATTTTGTGCTTGGCCAAAAATATTTGTGAGAGAAAAAATGAATGCTAATATAATTTTATGCATAATGTTTCTGCTTATTTATTTAATAGTGATTTGTAAAATTAATGTTGTTTTGGTTTAGTATGCCACTAAAGCTGGCGAAGTAAATAGTTTTTTTGTTGTAGGTGTGATTTATCGGCTGGTCAAAGACCAAACCTCGGCTGTGCTGAGAGGGCGGCTCACCAACGGAGACAAAGAAATACAAATGTTCATTGTTATTCCATCTGCCCCAATTTTGCAAAACTCAATGTTAGCGGTTCGGCTTTTCTCACAATATTAATTAGAAGTCATCTTTATTGTCTGTAACCACCTTTCAACTAATTTTTCCCAATCTGCAATAGGAAGTTTATTCCAATTAGGGTTATCAAGTATGGTTCTATTCAAACCAAAAGCATGTCCACCTTCGGCATAAACATGATATTCAGCATGTACATTAGCTTTTTTAAGCGCTATATAATAGACTAACGAGTTTTCGATTGGGTCAATAGGGTCATTTCCTGCTTGTAATAAAAAAGTAGGTGGGGTGTTGCTGTCAACGGGAATATTTTTATTAAGTTCGTAGGGATTAATTGTATGATTAGTCATATGGCCCGGAAACATTACTATTCCAAAATTAGGTCGGCAAGTTGTATTGTCTAAGTCGTCGGTTAGTGCGTATGCTCTTTTTCTATAGTTTGTACATACATCTGCAACTAAATGTCCACCTGCTGAAAATCCCATTACGCCAATTTTATTTGGGTTAATGTTCCATTGTTTAGCTTTTGAACGAACCAAACCCATTGCTCTTTGTGCATCTTGTAATGCAAGTGGTTTAATCGGGTCTTTTTCACAAAAGCAATCTTTGTAGTAATGTGGTCCAGAATCAGGAACTCTATATTTTAATAATATTCCTGTTACTCCAATGGAAGCTAACCATTCACATATTTCAGAACCTTCCAATTCAACGGCAACTTTAGTATAGCCACCTCCAGGAAATACAAGTACTGCGGTACCAGTATTTTCTTTAATTGGTGAGAATATTTTTATAGTTGGATTAGAAACATTTGTAACGATTCCGTCACTATACGTTTCTTTTCCTGAGATTAGTGCAGGGTCAGGTATTGAACTTGTCCAAATGGGGATTTCGTTACTTACTGTGAATGATTTTGTATTTATTGTTTGTGCCTTGTTGTCTTGTGAAGTTTGATTTTTTTGGTTACAAGAAATAAAACTGATTGCAAGAACAACTGAAATCAGTTTGAAAAAAATCAATTTCATTATTTGTTTTGAATATTTCATTTTGTGTAGTGTGTCTGATAAACTTGCCACTAACGTTTGAGGGCTTGGCGAAAAATGAATGCTAATGTCAATATAATTTTCTGCATAAAGTTTCTTTTTATTTTTTGATAGTGTTTTGTAAAATTAATGTTGTTTTGGTTTAGTATACCACTAAACCATGACTAGTAAATAATTTTTTGGTGAAGTGTTATTTATCGGCTGGTCGAAGACTAAGCCTAGGTTTTGCTTGAGTGGGTGGCTTACTAATATTAGTCAATAATTTAAGCTCATTTAAGTTCTGAGAGTATTAACTTTTTCTGTTTAAGTGTATTCCTCATTGCCTTATCTCTAATTTTTGGGTCATCGCTGTTTATTAGATCAAAGTATTCAACAGGAACAACCTGCCACGATAAACCATATTTGTCTTTACACCAACCACAAGAGCTTTCTTGTCCACCGTTTGTAGTTAAAGCACTCCAATAATAATCTACTTCTGCTTGGTCTTTGCAATTAATAACGAAAGAAACTGATTCATTAAATTTAAAGTATGGACCTGCAGCCAAAATATTAAATTCTATATTACCAATTTCCATAACAGCTGTTTCAAAGCTGTCTGCACCACCTTGTTCTTTTGCCTCTGTCGGATTTTTATATTGGCGGTAGTCTTTCATTTTACCATCTTTAAAAATTGAAAGATAATAATCTACTACTGCTTTAGCATCTTTATCAACCCAAAGTGAGGGTGTTATTTTTTGCTTCATCATAACAGTTTCTTTTGCTAAAGTTTGATTCAAAATTGTATCAACGGCATTTTTTTTGTAAGAATTTTGCTCAGTATTTCCACAACCCATTATACCTGCTATTACTAATGCTATCAAAAATTTAAGCTTGTACTTTTTCATTGCGTATTTATTTATAGTTAGTTATAAAGTTTCTAATTCGCTTAATGTCATTTTCGGTTTCTGTGAATATTATAAGCATTCCTTTATCATATATACAAATATAAGTGAGTAAATAATTTATGCATTGTTTTACAATAGCTAAGTTGCAGGTACGCCGAAGCTGCTTTTATTTTACTGAGATACCTGCTGCGGCACAAAACCCAATGTTTTCGGCTGTTCTTCTTTCAGTAGTCATTTCATAAATTTCTCAAATGTTTTTCCGTTGAACTTAAATGCTCCGTTATTAGGTGTTCCAAGCCACAAGTTGCCTTGGTTGTCTTTATACATTGAAATTAAATTAACGTCTTTTGTATCTTCTCTCACTAAGTAATTTGTAATATTTTTTCCGTCATATTTATAAACTCCCTTGTCCCAAGTGGTTAACCAAATATTTCCGTTGTTGTCCTCTACGATGTGGGAATAGTAAACATATTTATCTCCGTCAAATATTTTTTCATTTCCTATTCCTTCTGTTTTTTGATATTGAAGTCGGTCGCTTTCCGTTATCTTTTCAAAATCGAAAACATATTTGTGCCAAGTATTACAGAACCAAAAACTACCTTCTTTGTCTTCAAAAATAGAACGAATACCAAATGTACCACCATTTAAACCTATTGTTAAATCGTTTTCGTACATCCATTTAATAGATTTTCCGTCAAAACGACAAGCACCAAAAACAGATGTTCCGAACCACATTGCACCTTTTCTGTCTTTGTAAATACTATATACTTCATATGGGCTAAAAAATGGATTTATGCCTCGTTCTGTGATTTCATCGTGTAAATAGTGTTTCGGAAATTCTAAATTGTAGAGATTTTTTCCGTCATAGCGATAAGGTCCGTTTTCATTTTTTTTGCCCAAAAAGCTAAACCACAAATCATCTGTTTCTAATTTCCATTCTTTGCTTTTAATTGGCTGCAAAGTCGTAAATGTCTTTCCATCAAATTTGTTGATACCTCCGAAAGTTGAAATAAATATATTGCCAAATTTGTCTTCTTGAATCTGTCTTATTGTGTCGTTGGCAAGTCCATCTTTTGTTGTAAAATTAACTATCGTTTTTCCGTCATAAAGATAAACTCCTTCACCATTACTACTAAACCAATAGTTGTTTTTTGTGTCTTGAAAAACGTACCATAAGTGTTTACCAAGTTTATTATTAATGTCGCTTTTTGTAATATGTTGGCTTAAATCGTTTTCGGTGGATGCGTTATTTTTCGTTTGTCCGTTGCAAGATGTCAATATGGTCAGTATGCAAAAAAATATAAGTGTTGTTAATTTCATTGTCCGTCTATTATTAGCAGGGTCTTTATTAGGATAGCCGCCAACACTCAAATATACACAACTCCAATTAAATCTTTAACCCATTAAATTAATTTTAATTTTTGCACCTTTTACCTTTCGATAAAAGATTTCAAATGGTATGTAGTACAAGTGAGATTAAATATTCACCTCCACTAGAAGTAAATATTTAAAAGAACAAGTTTACAACAATGATGCTATGAAAATATAACGCTGTTAATAAAAATAGATGTTTTCCTGAAAGAGTCGGGACAGGCTGTTCCTCAACATAACAGGACACATAACACAAACCCCACTCTTTCGAGTGGGGTTACACAATATAAATCACCAAACACAAACAAAAAGATAATGCCGCTTGCTACACACTAGCAAACGGCAATTATTTAGTCTGGCTTTTTGCCATCTAAAAATGTATTAATAGTACTTATTTCGGCTTGATTATTTTCGTCGCTTTTTACAGTATAGTTGCTATAAAAACTTTCTACATCGGCAATGGAGTTATGCAACTCCATATTGCGGCGAAGGTAAGCTGGCACCGTTTCAAACTCGTTGTTAGGATCGGCTGCGTTAATATTGAATGACAAATTACGCAGTTTTGCAATTCGATCTATAGCCCGGCGCCTAAGTTCTTCTGCTTCGTCCTGCGGTGCAGGCTCCTCAACAGAAGACATTAAAATGGGCTGAGTAAGCTGTACAGGCTGCTCTTCCTCCGCCGCTTGATGGGTCTTAACCACCAGTTGCATATCAAGTTCAGGTTCGTCTTCCTTTACCGATAACTGCAACGGCAGTGGCTCATCGTTCGTATTGGATTCTGGTTTAGGCTTTTCCTCCACATAAATTTGTGCTGGTTTTGCCAATTGCACCCCCGACGAAAGGGGCTTGCTAGCATCTTTATTATCAGTAATTTCTTGCTCTGTTATTTTTGGAAAATTGGAAGTTTTAGCATTTGCTACAGTTAATTTTTCGGTGGGTAAAGGATTTAATAATACATCAAATTCTGTTGTAGAAACCTGATCTATTGTCGAAGATATTTCAAAAAAAACTGGTTTATCTTCTATTTTATCCCCAGTAATTTTACTTGGTAATTTTACTTCTATCTTTTCGTTCGTTACTTCCACCAATTTAGGCATCATTACATCTTCCTTTATTTCTACAGGTAATTCGGTAATTTCTGCAATAGCTTTTTCTTCATCAACTTCGTCAAATAATAACACTGGTTTTGGTCCTAGTTTCTTTTCTTCCTTAGTTGGCATTTCCAACGTTAGTACAATTTTTTCATCCTTTTTTTCAACTGCCTCGTTTACAACTGGTGCTGCTTTTGCAAAAGGGTCTTTATGCTCAAAACCTGTGGCAATAAGCGTTATACTCAATTCGCTACCTAATGTATTATCGTAGCCTAAGCCTAAAATTACATCAGTATCTTCACCTGCTTGGCCTATCAAATGATTTTGAATAACTTCTACTTCATCCATAGTAAACTCATGTTCGCCTTCGGCAGAATTAATATTTATTAAAATCCATTTAGCACCTCGTATATCATTATCATTTAACAATGGGGAGTTTAAAGCATTT
>JANNWD010000324.1:0-9422 GCA_031408315.1 Bacteroidota bacterium | reverse complement strand
TTCGCAAAAGCAGCGTTTGTTGGTGCAAAAATAGTAAACGGACCAGCACCTTTAAGTGTTTCTACAAGACCAGCTGCTGTAACTGCAGCAACTAGTGTTGAATGATCGGCAGATCCGATTGCAATATCAACCACATCTTTAGCTACTTCAGCAGGTTTTGGTGTAGCATCATTTGTTACTACTGGTGGTGTCACTGTTTCTTCAGTTTTCTTTTCAGCTTCATTATTACAAGCTACGAAGGCAACTGTACAAATAGCAGCAACAAACAATAAATTCAACTTCTTTTTCATAAATTTTATTTTTTTTGATAACATTAAACTTGTTTAAAAGTTTAGTGCTTTCTGTTTTAGTTTAATAAGAAAATGTATTTTGTTAATGATTTGCAATTTATTTTATAATTTCATTAAACGATAGTATATCCAGAGTGTTAAATTTAAAATAGGTATCCTTTATTTTATTTTTTTCACAAAATTATTCTAGCATATTAATCTCATTAAAAGAGGAATGATACATGGTTACTAAAAAAGAATTTTATATTGATATTTATATAACCTAAGCATTTGTTTTAAGTACAAATCAATTCAAGAAAATTTTTTTAATTTATAATCAACAAATGAGGCATTTTATTGTTTAACAATTTGTGATAAACACCCAAAATCATAAAAATAAAATTAATATTGTATGGTTTAAACGTGACCTAAGATTTACTGATAATGAATCTTTATACAATGCCCAACAACAAAACGTACCCATTTTATTTATTTATTTTTTTGAACCCTCTGTAATGGCTTACGCAGATAGTGATGTACGCCATTGGCGGTTTGTTTATCAATCCCTTATGCATATTCAGCAAAAGTTGCAAGCTGTTAATGGTGAGTTATTTATTTTTAATAATGAGGTTGAGCATGTTTTTGCTGAGTTAATAAAAACGTACAATATTAATACAGTACTTTCTCATGAAGAAGTAGGCAACAAACTTACTTACGATAGAGATATAAAAATGCAACTGTTTTTTGCTAAACACACTATCAGTTGGAAGCAATATCAATTAAATGGAGTAGTACGTAAGTTATCCAACAGAAAAAATTGGCAAAGTTTATGGCAAGCTAAAATGACGGAGGTAGTAAAATTAGTAGACGAAAATAATTGGAATATAGAATTATTAAATGATGAACTTTATGAGCAGCTAAAAGGCAATGCACTTTCAAAAGAAATTACAACCCCTAACAAAAATTTTCAGCAAGGTGGCGAAAATGTGGCATGGAGATATTTGGATAGTTTTGTAAAAGAGCGGCATGTTAATTATAGCAAACATATATCTAAACCAGCACTTAGCCGTACAAGCTGTAGCAGGCTATCGCCTTATTTGGCGTATGGCAATATTAGTATGCGTATGGTGTATCAATTTACCATGCAACACTATGCCCAATCTCCTAATAAAAAATCGTTAAGTAATTTTATAAGCAGGTTACATTGGCATTGCCATTTTATGCAAAAGTTTGAAGATGAGTGTACCATGGAGTTTGAAAATGTAAACAAAGGTTACAATGCCTTAGTAAAACCTACCAATAAATTATACATAAAAGCTTGGCAGCAGGGCAATACAGGCGTTCCATTGGTAGATGCCTGTATGCGATGCTTGGTGCAAACTGGCTATATTAATTTTAGAATGAGGGCAATGATTGTTTCGTTTTTTACCTTTAATTTATGGCAAGATTGGAGAGAACTACATTTTTTGGCTAGGCAATTTTTAGACTACGAACCTGGCATACATTATCCTCAATTACAAATGCAAGCAGGTGTTACAGGCATAAATACAGTACGAATTTATAACCCAACAAAAAATGCTCAAGAGCATGATGTTGATGGTGAATTTGTAAAAAAATGGCTACCCGAATTAAAACACATTCCCACAAAACAATTATACGAACCTTGGAAGTTAACAGTGCAAGAGCAAACACAATACCATTGCATTATTGGTAAACATTATCCAATGCCTATTGTGGATATTGAGGCTACCAGAAAAATTGCCAGTGATATTATTTGGAGTTTTAGAAAAATAGATTCTGTAAAAATCGAAGGTAAACGAATTGTAAAAAAACATACAAGCAATAGTAAAGCATTAAAATTGCCGAAAACAAAAAGTAAAAAAAATATAATTGTGCAAACCACTATAAATTTTTAAAGCCTAGTTTGTTTTTCTCCGTTTTATTTACTTATCAATAGTTTAGTTATGAAAATTGTAATCACTATACCATTATGTATGATTAAGCCTTATTAATTTTGGGCAAAAAACTCTTGATAATGCAAACTTTAGGTTATACGCTGATAATGCAAATGGATTTAGTGTTAAATTGATTTGTCAGGATTTGATACCTAAATCATAAAGTTATAGTGTAATTTTTAAGTAAGCAGTATGTAAATATTTCTCTTTTACATTAAAGTTAACCAGAAATATTTTTGTACATTTATCTTACTAAAATTAAGTTACATGAAACAAAAAATTTTGACAGTATTATGTGCACTTTTTGGTTTGGGTATGATTGTGTTTGGGCTTAATAAATTATTTCCTTTTATACCAATGACAGAGCTTACAGCTGAACAACAAATAACGTTTGGTGCTTTTGGTACATTAAAATGGATTTTACCTTTAGTAGCCATTACAGAAATAGTAGGAGGTTTGTTAATTGCTATTCCCAAAACAAGGGCATTGGGTGCTATTGTAATTCTGCCAGTTACGGTTGGCATTATTATCCATCACTTAACATTTGACCCAGCAGGCTTACTAATACCGGCTGTATTTGCAGCTATTAATTTATTTGCAATAATTGATAGTAAAAATAAATATCTTCCAATGATAAAATAATTTTAATTCATAACTCGACTAATCTAAAAAACGGTGTAAACAGGTACATCGTTTTTTTGTTAATTTAAATTACACTTCAATAATACCCAATTTGTTAACCTTTGCATTTAATTCTTTTTAGCCTATTCTCTTACTATTCCGATTAAATACCTCCCTTATCTCAAATAAGGTTTGATAAACAATTAGTTATATTGTTGGTTATAATTTTCTATTCAACCCTTCAGCTAAATCAACTTCACTTACTAGCTCAATACAATCAAAATATCCCCTATTTGTAGTATTGTATATTATTTTAATTTACTATACTTTGGGCAAGTAAAAACATTACTATTATGAGAAATTTAATTTGGGCAATGCCCATTCTCTTGCTTTGTATTATTGGCAACACTGCAAATGCACAGGTGCTAATTACAAAAGACAAAACAAAACAAACGCCACATCCATCTGCAATATTAGACTTAGATGATGCATCAAGCGGTTTACTTTTACCAAGATTAACGGTCGAAGAAATGAATAAAATTAAAAAACCTGCCGATGGGTTACTAATTTATAACAGCACAGAGAAAAGCGTTTTTATTTTTAAACAACAAGAAAATTTGTGGCAACCAATTAGTATTAATGCTCAACAAAATAGTTTATTGTCAACAGATACTTGTTGCGAATGGAAATTTGATACAACAGCTAATAGAGTTTATTTAGTTAGAGGGCTTGACGTTGTTGATTCAATTTTTTATAATACCACCACTAAAAAATTTGTATTTGCCGATAAAGAATCTTACGTAAATAGCTTTGGGCAAGAGTTTCCTATAACAACATTTAATGGTAAATATTATTTTAAAAGCACAGCATCTCGTTTTACAGATACGCTAAATAGTAGTCCAAGTAATATAAATTCTTTTATGGAGGTAGATAATAATGCATTGCCAGACAATGGCTTTAGTAGCATACAAGCAGTTACTGTAGCTAATCCTACAGCCAATCAACGAATAGGCTTCTTAAATGCAGGTTCCTTCACAACCATACATGCAGGTAACGATACCGCTTTTAGTGTAACAGGTATTACCAATAGTGCAACTGTAAACGGTGTAGGGGCAGCAAATATATTAACCGGGTTTACCAATAACACAAGGGTATCTTTTAATGCACAAAAAAATATAAGCACACTTTATGGAATAAGAAATTCTATTTCAAACCTTTCGTCAATTAGCCGAATTTCGGGTAATGCTTACGGCTACTTTGGCTCAATTTCTGCCACAGATACTTTAGGTAATAAAACGGCTTATGACGGAAATGTGTATGGCATATTTTTAAATTCGATAAATGCTGCTACACCTAAAAAGAATTATGCTTTTTATAGCAACAAAGCCTACAACCGTTTTGGTGATTCAACATTAGTAACCGATGGCTTTACTACTCAACCAAGGGCTATTTTTGATATAAACTCAACAGGCACCATGATACTTCCAGTTGGCTTTTCAACACAACGACCTGTAGCAGCTTTGGCAGGTATGTTTAGGTACAACAGCAATTTAATAGCACCAGAATATTACAATGGTACACAATGGAAATCGTTAAATACCGATTCGGCAGAGTGGGTTTATAATGCAACAACAAGTAGAGTTTATTTGCAAAGAGGGTTAGCAAAAAATGATACCATGTTTTATAATCCAACAACAAGAAAATTTGTATTTGCAGATAGATACACAAACACCAATAGTTTAGGTTCAGATTTTCCTGTAGATTTATTTAATGCAAAATATACCTTCAAAGGAACAGCATCTCAACGAACAGATACTTCATTGTTAGATGGCTCTGTAACAAATGTTGTGTATGAAGTAGATAATGCAAATGTGGGTACATTTTATACAGCATTGCAATCCTCCGCTGTAATGAATCCAAAAGCTTTTCAAAAAGCAGATCAATTATTGGGGTTCAATAATACAAGTATTCATGCTGGTAACGATTCGGTACAAGTAGTATATGGTATTATAAATTCGGCAAGAAATAGTGGTAATGGTAAATCGGGTAGTATTACGGGGTTCCAAAATACTACAAGAATACAAAATGGTAATGCAAACAATACCGGCGAATTAATTGGTATAAGAAATAGTGTTGGAAGAAGTGGTGCAACAGCTGGCAGAGTAACGGGTAATGTGTACGGATTAATTCAATCGTTTACTGGTCTTACTAATAATGTTGATGGAAGTGTTTATGTAGTATTCTTTAATTCTGTAACGTGTGCTGCTCCAAAATAGAATTATGCATTTTACTCAAGTAAAGGGCATAATAGATTAGGGGATTCTACCTTAATTACAGATGGTTTTGTAGCATCTCCAAGAGCAGTGTTAGATATAAACTCAACTAGTGCAATGATAGTACCAACGGGCACTACAGTCCAACGACCAACAACACCAATACAAGGAATGGTACGATATAATACTAGCAATAGTACTTTAGAAGAATACAGCGGTACACAATGGAATGGTACAATACGAAGTTTAAACTCTATTGATATTCCAAATCTTTTTTCAGCAAGTGGTACAACATTAACTGTGCCTGTTACTAATGCAACAGTGGGTAGTGTGGTTATGCTATCACCTCAAACGGCACTGCCAGCAGGCATTGTAATTGCATGGGCAAGGGTAAGTTTTGCAAATACAGTTGAAGTACGGTTTGAAAACAATAGTAGTGGTAATGTTAATCCACCTGCTACAAATTTTCAAATAAGAATAGTACAATAAACTATGGCGATAAGTTTTCTACTACAAAAACTTGTCGCTATTTTTTTATTTACTAAATAAGCAAGCTAGTAATTTAGATATTGTAATTAGTTTATTAACTAATTTTGTTTAAATTATTTTTTTGAACGCAACAGTATTTTTATTTACACCACCATTTACGCAATTAAATACGCCGTACCCAGCTACAGCTTATTTAAAAGGTTTTTTAAACACAAAAAATATTAACGCCTTTCAGGCAGATTTAGGAATAGAAGTAATTGTAGAATTATTTAGTAAAGAGGGTTTAACCAATTTATTTTCTTCAATAAATATAACAAAAGAGTACACAGCCAATACTAAGCGTATGCTTGTATTGCAAAGCGATTATATAAATACTATTGATGCTGTTATACTTTTTTTGCAAGGAAAAAACCCATCACTTGCCCCGTTAATTGGTAAAAGAAATTTTTTACCAGAGGCGGAAAGGTTTGTACAAACCGATGATTTAGCTTGGGCATTTGGTAGTATGGGAGTGCAAGATAAAGCCAAACACTTAGCTACATTATATTTAGAAGATTTATCCGATTTAATTAAAGAATGTGTAGATGAACATTTTGGCTTTAGCCGCTATGCAGAAAAATTGGGACGAAGTGCAAATAGTTTTGATGAACTATATGCCGAATTGCAAAAGCCAAATACGTACATCGATAATATTTTACTAAATATTTTAAAAAATAAAATAGAAAAAATACAACCAAAGTTGGTTTGTATTTCTGTGCCTTTCCCTGGTAATTTATACACTTCTTTAAAATGTGGACAATGGATTAAGCAACATTACCCAACGGCTAAAATATGCATGGGCGGCGGCTTTGCTAATACAGAGCTTCGATCGTTAAGCGATAAAAGGGTATTTGAATTTTACGATTTTATTACACTAGATGATGGCGAAGCACCCATAGAAAAGTTAATTGATTTTGTAGAAGGTAAAAAAAATAGTAACGAATTAAAAAGAACATTTACATTAGTTGATGGAGAAGTTGCTTACATTAATAACACAGCTTGTACTGATTACAAACAAGGACAAGTAGGTACACCAGACTACAGTGATTTTTATTTAGATAAATATATTAGTGCTATTGAAGTAGTAAACCCAATGCATAGTTTATGGAGCGATGGAAGATGGAATAAATTAACCATGGCACATGGCTGCTATTGGGGTAAATGTACATTTTGCGATATTAGTTTAGATTATATTAAATTATACGAACCCATTACCGCTGAGTTGCTTTGTAATAGAATGGAAGAAATTATTGCACAAACTGGTGAAAATGGTTTTCATTTTGTAGATGAAGCTGCACCACCTGCATTAATGAGGGCATTATCAATAGAAATAATAAAAAGAAAATTAGTGGTAAGCTGGTGGGCAAATATTAGGTTCGAAAAAAGTTTTACAAGAGATTTGTGTTTGCTGTTAAAAGCAGCAGGCTGTATTGCAGTATCGGGTGGGCTTGAGGTGGCAAGCGATAGATTATTACTTTTAATAGATAAAGGAATTACAGTGGCACAAGTGGCTAAAGTAAATAAACACTTTACCGAAGCTGGCATTATGGTTCATGCCTATTTAATGTATGGATTTCCTACACAAACAGCACAAGAAACTATTGATAGTTTAGAAATGGTTCGTCAATTATTTGAAACTGGGGTATTACAATCTGCCTTTTGGCATTTATTTACAATGACGGCTCATAGCCCAGTTGGCTTAAATCCTCAAAAATATAATGTACAAAAAGTTACTGAAGTAGTTGGCACATTTGCTAATAACGATATTGAACATATTGACCCAACCGGTGCCGATCATGAAGCCTTTAGTTTTGGTTTAAAAAAATCTTTATTTAATTACATGCAAAATATTGGCTTTGACATTCCTTTGCACAAATGGTTCGATTTTAAAACCCCTAAAACTTCTATAGTACCAAATTATATTTCTACACTTTTAAATGAAGAGGAGTATTTGGCAACAAACCCAAACACCAAAGTTATTTGGTTAGGTAATGCACCATTAGTGGAAACATTTGTTAAAACAAAAAAAGGAAATCAGTGGGAAGAATGTAGCTTAACATTCGAAACAAAAAAAGAAACCATAAGTATTAAAACCGATAAGGAGAAAGGCTTATGGCTTGCTTCAATAGTAACACATCTTGCCATAAAAAATAGTAAAATATTTACGCTACAACAAGTAAAAGAAAACTACGAAGCCATTGGGCTAACCGATTTTGAATTGTTTTGGGATAACAAACCTGTAAATACGTTGTATAAAGCAGGATTATTACAATTATAAGTATGGTGTTCCTAATTGTCTTAATTCCATATTTTCAAAAGTATCTTTTGCTAATTTATTTTTTGCAATATGTAAAAGTGCTTTTGCCAACACATCCGACTTTATAATTTTTGAAGGAGCAAATAATTCTACCAACGGGTAAAAAGGGAAAGCTAATTTATAAGCAAAAGGGGCAGTGGTATGTTTGTGCTTTGGCCAAATAGCATCGGGCCTTGCAATAGCTAAATGGTTAAAATTTAATTTTAGCAATTCATTTTCTGCCTTTCCTTTTAGTTTAGCGAAAGATATTTTACTTTTTTCTGTTCTATCTGCACCATTACCACTTAAAAATACAAAACTACTATTGGGGTTAGCTGCTAGCATGGTTTTGGCGGCAGCAATTGTATAATCAACAGTTATTATGGCTAGTTGTTCTTTTGTGGCTTGCAATTGCGATATACCTAAACACCAAATACAGGCATTACTTTCAGCAAAATAATTTTCTACTCCTGTGTAATTTAAAAAATTAGTATGTATAATTGTTTGCAATTTTGGATGCACTATAGTAAGTGGCTTTCTTGCCAATGCATAAATTTTTGTAACACTATCATCTAAAATAGCCTGCCTTATAACTTCTGAGCCTGCCATACCAGTACTTCCTGTAACTAATATATTCATAAAGTAAAGATAAAGTAAGTGCTAAATAAGTTATTGATTAAGCATAATTTATTTACTTTAGCAAAAAACTAACTTATGAGTGATTCTTCTAGCACACCCTCTCACATTATAAAAAATATTACCATAGGTGTAATAACATCTGTATTAGCGGCACTTTTAATTTATTATACTATTGGTAATCCTGCAAAAGCAGAGTTTAGCAAAAAAAAGGCAGCTACTAAAAAAGCTTGGACATCTTATAAAGAAAACAGAGCCGTATTTGTAGAGGCATTAAAAACGATGGATACGGCAATGGATGATAATAGGGCAAAAAAATTACTACATCATTATTTAGATATTTCGATAGATAATATGGAGAATATAAAAAAAGAAACAGATGCCGATCAACGAATTTTTTCTACCATTGATATTACTGTAGCCCAAGTAAAAGAGATGAAGCCTTTATTTGATAATTATTTTACAGAAAGAGAAAATTTTATTAGAAATAATCCTGATGTATTTATTGATAATCCTACTTTAGTTAAACTAGAAAAAAAAATGTTAGAAGACATGGCTATTTTGCAAACCAGAGATACCCTTAGGTTAAATACATTTAGAAATGGGTTAATAAAAGATTACGGAGTAGAATAAAAAATATGCCTCAAAAAATTGTACATATTGCACTCGTTGTTAAAGATTACGATGAAGCAATTAAGTTTTATACTAGTAAGTTGAATTTTGTATTGATAGAGGATACCATAGTATCAGCAACTAAACGATGGGTTTTAATTGCACCAAATGCTACTGCAGAATGTAAAATACTTTTAGCCAAAGCGGTAGGAGAGGAACAAGAAAGCAGTGT
>JANNWD010000323.1:0-2528 GCA_031408315.1 Bacteroidota bacterium | reverse complement strand
CGAATAAAGTGTTGGCGCTGCAGCGTCGCGTTGGAGATGGAGCTGCAGCGTTGCAGCGGTGTCACAGTATAGTCGCAGCAATCAAACGTGTCAGCGGGGAAGCAGCGCAGCGTTGAAGCGTCGCAGTATCGAAAGCGAAAGTAGCGTCGGTATCGAAGGGTCGATTGCGTTGGCGTTACGACATTTCCGCATTGACGTGTTGGCATCGCAGTTGGCATTGCGGCATCGGAGCGTTGCGCAACAAAAAGATAGCGCACTATTATGGCAAAAAGCAGCTACTAATCGTTTACTAATCATTTCTCTTTCTCTTCTTGCGAATCTTTGTGCTCGGATCACTAGCCTTCAGAGACATATAATACTGGTTGACTGTCTCGTCCCCCCTTTCAGTGTCAAGCTGTCGAGCTGCAATCGCAAGTGCGTTATCATTTGTTGAGCCTCGGCGGCCAGTCTGCTGCTTTGCCTTGTCAACGATTTTATTGTAAAGATACTGTCGCTTGCTGTAGCTAAGTTTTACTTTGTCCGTCCAGCCAATTCTGTTAGAAACGTGAAAGGAAGCCAGATCGTGCATCACATGCTCTGTGAGCAACCTTGCCATTGACTGAGGCAGGGCAGTGGGCATAGCTGGAATCCTGGGGATGTTGCGGAGTGTGTCGTTGACCGTCCTTTGTGTAGGCGCCTGATGAGCAGCAGCTGCTGCCACTGCTCCTGTTGCTGGTGGCGGTGGTGGCAACAGTGGTGGCAGCAGCGGTGGCAGCGGCGGCGGCAGCGGCGGCGGTGGTTGAGCGACAACAGCTGCCTCGTCATTAGGAGTTTGATGCTGCTGTGACAATCCTGTCTCGACAGCATGAAGACGATCAGACAATCGTGCCACTTGTCCTGTCAAACCTGCCATTTGCCCTGTCAATTGCGTGCTTAAGTGAGTGATACTAGTCTGCAGTGCCGAGAAAGCAGCAATCGAGCCATCACCCACAGATCGCGCCTCTTGGATTTCGCGGTTACGCTGCATTCCGATGCAGGAACTCCGAGCTTCTGCAGCCCATTGTGGATACCAACGGGGCATTGCATCAAGAAGCAACCGAGTGACATCATGCCCTGGGAGGTCTCGCAGCCAGAAGATCCCATCTTGGATTGCTGTAATTGCCAAGTAAGGAAGTGTTTGAAAGAGAAAGTTGCTTGCCGCTTCGGAATGATCACCAGAAGGACTGTGATACTGTGCTCGCCACTGTCCGATGCGCGGGAAAATTAGATACGCCGCCGCTTCGTATTCGTTTACGCAGACTTGTCCGTTTGGGAATCGATGCTGGCGGAGGTATTCGTTGGGAAAGATTCTTGTCCGTTCAACTAAATAGCAGGACTGCTGCTGGAAGCCTGCCATGACTCGCATAACAGGGGGGAAGAGTTCCGTTTCGTACACTGCCATCTTGCCTTTGTCCGTCTTGTGCTTGGACATCGTGCTTATCTTGTGCGTTTCGAGCTCTCCGCGCGTAGTCACCCAATTGCCATTCCTAATTTGCGTAGGTGTGTCTTTTTGGCCCACTGCAGCTGAGCTTCATCGAGCAAAGCACAAAACGCCAAGTATGATGATTTCTCGTCAGTCCACTCACCAATCAGTTTGCGGTCCCACCACCTGGGCATGGCTTCGTTCAATCGCGCACCGTGGAAGTCGAGGTCACTATCCGCATACAGGCGAACAAATAAGTTCATTGCCAAATTGCCTATCGAGCAGCGGATGTAGTTCTTGTGACGCCAGGCTCCGACGACACGCTTCCTGGTGTCTCGTGTCTTGTGCACATACTTGTCGAGAATGTAGGACATCATACGGCCGTCGGCAAAGCCATAACCAGCCCCATAGTTGTTGCCCCCCATAGAGCTTGGGGCGTGTGTCGTATTGCACCTTAAGTGACGCAGATGCAAGTTCCGAAAGGAGTGGTTTCGCAGAAATGTCTGCTCGCAAGTGGTCCAACACAGCATCAAATCTTTCCAATTGTTACGTCCTGCCGCGATAAATAGCGCTTTGGCGCAATCAGCCTCTGTCAGGACATTTGTTGGAAGATTAGCATGCGGATCCTCCACTTGACGTGATATGCGTTGCATATAAAGTCGCTTGTGAGTCTCCAGGGCTCTTTTGACAACGGGGCTGTCAACAGAGAACTCCACAGATCCATCAGTATACTCAACATCATCTGCGAAGCACTGGAGTGAGCTCACAACACGCCTTGCTGTATCAGGGACTACAATCCGATTAACCACCTCTTGACTAAAGAAGAGATTGACGTTTTCTCTAGTGAGATACTTGGTTCCTGGTGGGATGAGGCTCGCTCCTCGGCTCGCCAAGACCCACTGACGATAGCGGTTCAATTCCGAGGTGTAAGTGCGATCATTCTCTCGCCTGGACCTATTCGTATTGTTGTATGTGTGAACACGAGCTCGTTCTGCTACATCTGCAGCTGTAACAGCTGCACCACCTGCCCCAACAACGGCTGCCATGGTTGCATCAGAAGGGGGCTTCTACCCTAATAGAACTTTTA
>JANNWD010000322.1:0-2097 GCA_031408315.1 Bacteroidota bacterium | reverse complement strand
AGGCAACAGACGCATCCCCCTCCCGAATACGCAACTGAGGAACGTGCGAGGAATGCGTCTGCCACCGCCGAGATTAGGCCATAGCGGTGAGTGAAACGTGAACGCGCGGTTGTGTGGGGTTCATCTGCGCGATTAAAACATCTTTCCCGCGATCTGCGCATCGCGAACTGCCTCGGGTGCTTGCGTCTGTTGGACATCATAGGCGGCAAGTTCGGGCGGAATATAATGATGGAGGCCTGTTCCGTGGTAGGCCGCCCAGGCCACATCGGCAACTTCGGATGCAGGCAGCGGTCGCCACATGCCTTCGGTTGGCAGCAGGGCTTTCTGGTCGGCTGGGAGCATTCCGGTGTCGATAATGCCCGGCAGAATATCGGCTGCACGAACGCCGAGCGCGGCAAGTTCGATCGACAGCGATTCGGTCAGCCCCTTGATGCCATGCTTGGTCGCCGAATAGACCGCCATGTTGGCCGCCCCGAAGATTGCCGATGCCGATGCCGTTGACAGGCAGAGTGAACCCGGCGTTGCGGCCAGCAGCGGGATTGACGCATGGATCACGCCCATCGCGCCGATCAGATTGACGTTGATCACGGTCATGATCTTGTCCCACGCCATGTCGTGGAACGGGCCCGTCGGGTTGATCCCGGCATTGCTGAACAGCAGGTCCATCGTGCCGCCGGTTGCGCCACCGAACGCAGCGACTGCCGCGAGCACGGCTTCGCGGTCCGACACGTCGAGTGGTGCAAAATGGCCATTCCCGCTGCCGATTTCGTCGCATAATGCATCGAGCGCGTTCGCGTTGACGTCGAACCCGCCGATGAACCAGCCTTTGCTTGCGAATAGCCGCGCTGTGGCCAGCCCGATGCCCGACGCAGCACCTGTGATGAAAATCGATTTGCGCTCAGAAGGCATCGGCGTCTTCACTCCTTGTCGCTGAATTTGGCAACACTCAGCTGTTGCCACATTGCAGCACCTGTCACCATCAGGAACGGCACCAGCAGGAACCGCGCAACGTCGGTCGCGAGCCGGTCGGCATGAAGCGGAGTGTAGAGATAGACGGCGAGCATTAGCCCGATGACAACATGCGTCCAGCGCAGCCAGCTGCGCATTGCCCGGTCGTTCATCCTATTTGCCTTTCAGCGTCGACAGCCAGTCGATGATTTCGCTCTGAAGCCTGATCCGGTTATCCGACCAGCTGTGATCGGTCGCGACGTGGAGCGTTTTGAGTTTCGTCCCCTTCGCGGCCTTAATCCCGGCGACCAGTTCATCGGAGAAGAAGGCCAGGCCGTCGTCGGATGTCAGCACCAGAAGAGGCACTTCTGCGAGGCGCGGGGCGGCTTGCTCAAAACCAAAGGCGACCCGGTTGGCGATGACTTCATCGGCCATCGCCTCTGGGCTGGTGCCTGCCAGTGCTTCCATACCGTTGTCGCGGAACGCGGTGATCGCTTGGTCACGCGGCAGATCGCCAATCCGGCCCATTCCGCCCGCTGAAATCATCACGGCACCGATCAGTGCTTTGTCTTTGGCTGCGGTCAGCGCCGATACCCAGCCGCCCATGCTGTGGCCGATGATCGCGATGCGTTTGGCGTCAATCCGCAGTTTCGCCGCATTTTCCGGATCGCGCGCAAAAGCGAGGACGGCGTTCGCGTCCTCAAGATTCTGCGCGAATTTGTAAGTGCCGGGGCTGCCCCACGATCCGCGATAATTGAAGGTGATGACGGTGTAGCCCGCACGTCGCAACGCCTGTGCCAGATCGAGGTTCTTCTCATTGCCGGGCAGGCCGTGGCACAAAACCACGGTCGGATGCGGCCCCGCGCCTGACGCGACATAGACAACGCCGTTGATCTCGACGCCGCCAGATGGGATGTGGACAGTCTCCATCTTCGGCGGATGGGCCTTGTCGGGAATCAGGTCGGTGTAGACCGCCAGCGGGGTGGCTGCGGGCAGCGGTGCTGTGACCGCGCCCAGTAGCAGTGCAGCAATGACGTGTTTCATCTCAACTCCCCCTAAGCGACTGCCCGAATGCCTTGGCCACCCAACGCAGTTTGGCGGCTTTGCTGGTCGCGACCCGCGTATCCCACGCCTGCGCGCCCCGTTCTG
>JANNWD010000321.1:0-1873 GCA_031408315.1 Bacteroidota bacterium | reverse complement strand
TTGAGCAGTAAAGCTGCTTTCCATCGATCTCATTGTTGTAGTACCAATACTACAAATGCGATGACCTTTTTCTTTGGCCTTATTTACAATATCACAAGCTGTTTGGTTTACTTGAAAATATTCTGCATCCATTTTATGTTTGCTTAAATCTTCTACCTCAATTGGTCTAAACGTACCTAAGCCTGTATGTAAAGTAGTTTCAGCAAAACGAATACCTTTTATTTCTAAACGTTTAATTAACTCTTGGCTAAAGTGCATACCAGCAGTAGGTGCAGCTACAGCCCCTTCATGCTTTGCATAAACGGTTTGGTATCTTTCTTTATCATCTTCATCTGGCTTACGCTTAATGTATTTTGGTAAAGGCGTTTCTCCTAATACTTCTAACATTTGCTTAAATTCAGCATCTGTGCCTTCCCATAAAAAACGGATAGTTCTTCCACGGCTGGTGGTATTATCAATTACTTCTGCTACTAATTCGTCGTTTTCGCCAAAGTATAGTTTGTTACCTACCCGTATTTTACGGGCTGGGTCTACAATTACATCCCACAATTTATTTGGCTTATTTAATTCTCTAAGTAAAAAAACTTCAATTTTTGCACCAGTTTTTTCTTTGCGGCCATACATACGGGCAGGAAAAACCTTTGTGTTATTTACCACAAACACATCTTTGTCATCAAAATAGTCAATAATATCTTTAAAATGTTTGTTTTCTATTTGTCCTGTTTTGCGGTGTACAACCATCATTCTACTATCTTCTCTTCGTTTTGTAGGGTTTTGGGCAATAAGGTTTAAAGGAAGATCGAAACGGAATTGAGATAATTTCATGTGTTACTTTTAAGTGTTAACATGCCGTTTGTGTACATTTTTACTAGCCTTTTAGGCACTTATCATGTTACGGCATGATTTTTAAGAATGCAAAGGTACAAAAAAATAGGCAGTTTTTTAAGGCATTTTTCAACATTTTAGTAGCATTTTGGGGCACATAACAATAGAGTAGCAGTTGTTACATAAGTAGGCTGCATTTTAAGCGTTAAATAATAAACAGTTTTTAGATGATAAAATCTCAATCAAAACTAGATAGATTGGTGGGGATTTGTGGTATAGCTTTGTACCATACTTGTACTATAAAGCCAAAAAAATGTTTAACCTATCTTAATTGTTAATAGCGGTAAAGAAAATTGACTACTATTTAGCAATAAATTTTTTTGTGCTTTATTTACTTAGTTGCATCTTTAAGGATAAAATAAAAACTAAGTTTGAAAAAATCTTTTGCATTATTCGTACTCATCTTTTTTTGTGGTAATTTTTTAGCAGCTCAAAAAAAATCTATACCAAAATACCCAAGTCTTTTTTGGGAAATTACTGGCAATGGGTTAAAAAAACCAAGTTACTTATTTGGCACCATGCATGTAAGTAATAAAATGGCTTTTCATTTAAGCGATTCGTTTTACTATGCTATAAAAAATGTAGATGCTGTTGCACTTGAGCTTAACCCAGATATTTGGCAAGGGCAAATGGTACGCCTTGCAAAAATGCAAGAAAACTATGCAGCTTTTACAACTGGTGGTGGTAAAGATTACATTAACGAAAATAGTTTTAGAATAAAAAAATATGAAGATGAATTAAAACTAGCTATGAGTACAGAACCTACTGTGGTTAACAGTTTGCTATACCGCAGTTATAAAGCACAAGAAGATTTTGAAGAAGATACTTTTTTAGATTTATATATTTTTCAAACAGGAAAAAAGTTAGGCAAAAGAGCCACTGGTGTAGAAGACTATTACGAAACCGAAAAAATTGTAATGGAAGCCTACACCGATATGGCTAAAGAAAAAAAGAAAAAAACAATTGATACCGATGGAGAAAGCTATTA
>JANNWD010000320.1:0-4394 GCA_031408315.1 Bacteroidota bacterium | reverse complement strand
GAAAAACTCGTTGTGCAGCAATATAGCTAAGTGCTACCACACTGCCCCATTCATTAATAGCATCTTGCTTCATAGCAGCAGCAAGCACTCTATGTAAACTAAGGGCAGAAATATCTAAACCCTTATGGCTAAAATCGTAATTATTTTCGGTATAAGTAATTCCTTTACGTACATTAATACTCATACCAATGGAATGCAAAATAAAATCCATCCCTCCGCCAAAATGTTCTTTGGCTTGTTTTATAAGGTTAGTTACATCCTCATTATTACTAACATCACAAGCTATCACTGGTGCTCCAATAGCTTCAGCCAATTTATTAATTTCTCCCATACGCATAGCCACAGGTGCATTAGTTAATACAATTTGTGCTCCTTCTTCGTGGCAACGTAGTGCAGTTTTCCATGCAATAGATTTTTCATCTAACGCACCAAATATTATCCCTTTTTTTCCTTTAAGTAAATTGTAACCCATGGTAGTTAATTAGTTTTAGTAAAGATAAAAATTATTTACGTAAAAAGCTACCGCAAAAATTTGGCTATTGCTATTACTAAAAATGTGGCAATAGTAATGTAAACAAAAATAGATATAATTACTACTATAAAATATAATAGCAACCTATTTCCGTTTTCTCTTGGTTTAATTTTTTTTTGCAAAAAATTATTTAAAAAATAAAAAGGTATTGTTAATAATAACGCAGGAATAAATAGTTGAATGTATGGTATTGCTAAAAGCATAAATTTAATTACTTAGTATTCATTTTAAATTAATAAATGATTTAATAGTAAAAAATAATTTATTAAATTTTTAATTTACCTCGATGATGCCCTTTTCACCAAACCCTTACCAAATCTATCTTTTACGTTATCTATTGCTTTATACAAATCGCCTTTACGCTCAATGTCGTTAAATAAATTTGTTTGTACAGCATCGTTAGTTAATTCGCTAAGGCGTACGCCAAGTAAGCGTATGGGTTGCCCTTTTTTATACAATTTTTTAAATAATTCTTTTGCCATTGGTATTACTTCATCATCGGCACAAGTATAGGGTATTGTTGTTTGTTTAGAGGTAGTTTCAAAATCGCTATATCTAATTTTTACGGCAACACAACCAGCCACTTTTTCATCTTTACGTAATTCAAAACAAATTTTTTCTATCAATCGTACAAACTCACTCATCAAAAAAGGCAAATCAGTTTTCGGTTCATCAAAAGTGTTTTCGCTACTTATGCTTTTGCTTTCGTGGTAAGGCGTTACTTCGCCATTATGTAAGCCTTGGCTTTTGTACCACAAATCTGTTCCCCATTTTCCAAGGCGTTCCTCTAAAGCAATTGCGCCAATTTTAAAAACATCGTTAATAGTGATAATACCCATTACTTTAAGTACTTCAAAAGTATGCTCACCCACACCAGGTATTTTACTAACTTTCATTGGTGCTAAAAATTCTTGCTCTTTTCCAAAAGGCACTTGTAAATATCCATTTGGCTTTGCTTCATCAGTGGCAATTTTTGCCATCATTTTATTGCTTGCTAAACCAAACGAAATAGGCAGTTTGGTTTCATCCATTATTTCTTTACGCAAATCTATTGTCCATTGTAGCGGATTAAAAAACCTATCCATTCCTGTTAAGTCAATATAAAATTCATCCACACTTGCCTTTTCAAATAAAGGGGCTTTGTTAGCAATAATTTGTGTAACCCAGCGGCTGTAGCGACTGTACTCTCCCCTACTCCAACCCAATACAATTGCCTGTGGGCAAAGTTGTTTTGCCTTAAAGCTTGGCATACCACTTCGTACACCAAATTTTCTGGCTTCGTAGCTGGCACTAGTAACTACACCTTTGCCTGTACCACCTACATAGCAAGGCTTTCCTACGTGTTCTGGATGATTCAATAACTCTACTGATACAAAAAATGTATCTAAATCTAAATGGGCTATTATGCGTTGGTTGTTTGACAAAATAATTATTTTTTTCTCACTCATTATAGTGACTAACACAGATTATTTTTAGATTACAAACATTATTTCCATGGCATCATCGTTGCATCGCACTCTTGTGCTAAAAATCATTTGGCAACTTTTATCGATGCGTATGTTAACCGTAGATAAAAAATTACTCATAAATTTCCAACAACCCCTCTGGCAATACTACAAATATTTGTTTATTTTTTTTATCAATTTTTTCTACCGTTTCTTCATGTATAGGAATAAGTGCCTCTTTGCCTTTGTATAAAATGGCACACAATACTTGATGAGGTTGCTCTATTACTTCCGTTACTTTTCCAATTTCAATACCATCATCAATCATGGTAAAACCTAGTAACGAAATAGCAGCTGATTTTGCTGCAAATTTTTCAAAATCACTCTCGGCAATCCATACTTCTTTGGGTGTAAGTTTACGGGCTATTTCTTTATTTTCTACTCCTTCTAATTGCAAAAAAATTTCGTTGTGGCTTTTTATTTTGGCAGATGAAATAAAGTAGGGAATAAAACTATCTTTTTTATCTTCTAAAAAAATAGCTTCTAATCCTTTTAACGATGTTTTTTTACCAAGGCTATGCTCCAACACTAACTCCCCTTTTAAACCAAAACTTGCGGCTAATTTTCCTATTTTAAAATATTCACTCATATTGATTGTACTATAATTTTTTTATTCTTTGTTTACTACATATTTTCACAGCATGGCGGTAACTAATGCACATATAAAAAATCTAATAGCTTGTATTAATTTAGAAGAAAAAGAACAAGTACAAAGATATAGCCTAGACCAACAACACAGCTTAAAACAATTAAAAGCAGAGGGTTTAGCACTGCATCCCATAATTATAACTCGTAAAAATTTTGGCTATGCCGATTATCCCGAAATTAGCTTTAAACTTAGTTTTCCGCCAGAGGCAAATTTATTTAAAGATGGGGCAGCCATTGAATGTTTTTTTACTGGTGAAGAGCCTGTAAAAGGAGTGTTACTGAATTTAGATGGCAACAGCGGAGAATTTAGATTATTTGCTCCCGACTTTCCAGATTGGATTGAAGATAAAGGTGTAGGTATAAAATTGGCACCCGACCAACGCACCACATTTATTATGAAAACGGCGTTAAATAATTTAGAGAGTAACAAAACACTTTATACTTTATTTGAAAAAATACATTGTGATTTTACAACACAACAAATACCCTTAACTGAAGAAAAGGAAGCACTAGTTTTTACAAATACACAGTTAAACCAAAGCCAACAAAATGCTGTACAAGCAATGGTTAACAACAACGAAATGTTGATTATACATGGACCGCCTGGCACTGGTAAAACAACTACATTAATTGAAGGCATTGTACAATTATTAAAAAAAGAAACTAAAATTATTGTTACTGCACCTAGCAATACAGCAGTAGATAATATTGCAAAAGGTTTAATTGCAAAGGGCATAACTATTTTAAGAGTGGGCAATACAACAAAAACAGATGAATTAGTTTTTGCCCATACACCCGAAGGAAAATTAGCCAACAGTGTAGCACAAAAAGAAATTAAACAACTTAAAATACGTGCCGAAGAATTTAGAAAAATGGCACTAAAATACAAACGTAGTTTTGGTGCAGCAGAAAGAGAACAACGTAATTTATTATTTAAAGAAGTAAAAGATATTCGAATTGAAATAAAAAAATTACAAGCATACAACGAACAAAAATTGTTTGCACAAGCACAAGTAATATTAGGCACACCCATTGGCTTATATGATGCTGATGTTAGGTATTTAAAATTTGAAACATTAATAATGGATGAGGCTGGGCAATGTATTGAGCCATTGGCTTGGTGTGTATTTCCTTTGGCACAAAAATATATTTTAGCTGGCGATCATTTACAATTACCACCAACCGTTTTAAGTAACCAAGCTACACAACTTGGTTTTAATACCTCTATTTTAGAAAAAGCTATAAAAAATATACAGCCCAGCTTTTTATTAAACACACAATACCGAATGCGTAAAAGTATTGCAGGTTTTAGCAGTACTTATTTTTATAAAGATGAATTATTAACTCCAGCACATTTACAAAATACAACCCAGCATTTAATTTTTATTGATACTGCTGGCAGTGGCTACAACGAAGAGTTTGGGCAAGATGGTACAAGCTTAAAAAATGATGGCGAATTAAAAATTGTTGAAAAAATAATTGAAACAGAAAATATTGATGTAACACAAACTGCCTTTGTTTCTCCATATGCTGGGCAGGTGGCAGCGGCAAAAGAAATGTTGCCAAAGCAAATGCGTTGCAGTACCATTGATAGTTTTCAGGGGCAAGAAAAAGAAGTAATTATTTTATCGCTGGTTAGAAGTAACGATGATGGCGATATTGGCTTTTTAAAAGATTACCGGCGTATGAATGTAGCCATAACAAGGGCT
>JANNWD010000319.1:0-3493 GCA_031408315.1 Bacteroidota bacterium | reverse complement strand
ATCTGTTTAAGTTGATTGTAATTTTTCCAAGGTATTTGATGATCGGCATTTGGCAGGGTGTCTGTTTTTATGGATGCTGCGTTTACCATCATTTTTTTTCCAAAAGCAATATTTTGTATAGGCACCCAAGTATCTTTATCCCCATGGACAAAAACAACATTTGTTGTAATTTTTTTAAAATCAACTTGTAATAAAATCAAATCATTTTTAAGTAATAATAACTCTTTGTTACTTGGAGCAAATGCGCCTGGCAATAAATAATTTAATGGCTTTTTATTCATCACAATTCTCCACAGTTCTTTTTTTTCTTGATTAGCATCTATAGAGCCTGCTACAAGTACAATTGTTGTAAATAAATCTGGTGCATCTGCAGCTAATTTAACAACTACTGGGCCACCCATACTATGCCCCATTAAAAACATTGGCTTATCTCCTTTTACCTTTTTTAAAATCGGTAAAATTAAGTTTGATTGTTCTGTCAAATGAAATGCTTGTCCAAAACTACTATAACCAAAACCTGGTCTATCAATTGCTACCATTTTAAATTTTGTTCTCAACGCACTATCACACATAAATTTGATATAATTCATCCAACTACCGGGGCTTCCATGTATAAAAACTAGAGTTGGTAAATCATCACTTCCGCTAACCGCATAATGAATATTTGTGCCATTGATTAGGGTATCGTAAATATTTAGTGGTACATGTTTGGATTTAAAAACCGAGTAAGCTTTATTTTCACTCCATCTATTTTTAAGAATAAAAAAATTAGCTAGCAAGAGCCAAACAATTAAAATTGAGGATAAATATAGAAAAAAAGATTTCATTATTTTTATTTAACTAAAGATACACAAGCTATTGTATAAACAAATTCATAATACACAGATATAGTTTAGGTGATAAGTTTTATGTAGCTTTACTTTTACAAAAATGTTTTAAAATCCATGAAGTTTAGTTTTAGTAATATAATTCTATTTTTCTTATTGGCATTGGCTACCTCTTGTCAAGATCAATATACTATTTGTGAGCAAAATAAAATAGTACAAACGAACGTTAGGTTTTATCAAAAAAATGGAAGTTTAGATGTTTTAACTGCTCCTCAACAACTTACTTTTGGTGCATTAGGTAGCGGCACTTTTTTGTATAGCCAAGCTACAGGAATTAATACCCTAGATATTAATTTAAACCCCGGGCTAGATTCTGCTAAGTATTATATAAAAACAGACTTACTAGCTCCTGCAGATACATTAACGCTATTTTATTCTACCCAACTAATAACCTTATCGGCAGAATGTGGTAACCTTAATTATTTTCAACTTAGTAATGTAAAAACTACCTTAAATACTGTGGACTCTGTAAAAATTATTAATGCTAGGGTTACTAATACTTCTGCCGAAAATATTAAAGTATACTTTTAGTCAGACGGTAATTTATTGTATTCTCCTTTAAAAGCATAAAAACCAAATAGCATTAATCCAATAGCTACAGGTGTAAAAATGGTAATAATAATTACCCAAGGTATTGGTTTATTAATATCTTTTATTCCATTTCCAACATTTGTAATTGCACCACTTACTAGCATATAAATAATTACTGGTGCTAATAATATACATAAAATACCAACAATTTTTTTAAGGCTGTTCATACATCATCATTTTTATTCATTATTATTTTTATCTACTTTATTGCTTAAATACAAAGCACCAATTACAAAACACAAAGCAGCTACACCAATAGGATACCAAAGCCCCACCAACGGATCGTTAGCAAAAGTGGAGGATAACAATGTAGCGATAAAAGGCACTAAACCACCAAACACACCATTGCCAATATGATACGGCAAACTCATACTAGTATATCTGATTTTTGTAGGAAATAATTCCACCAAAAAGGCAGCAATTGGACCATACACCATCGTTACAAAAATTATCATTATCCAAGTGAGGAAGATGAATTTGTATTTGAGAGGGTTATTTAAGTTAATGTTTGAGAATACAGGTTTGTTATCTTTAAAAAGCTGAAATTGAGAAACCTTATCAATTATATCATGAAGTGCACTTAAAGGAGGATAAATCGTAAAATCACCATGAATCAGTCTGAGTGTATCAGTTTTCTTTATAATGAATTCGCTTCCATTATAATTCCAAACAGAATCTTGATGTTTAAGTATTCTTAACCCTTTTTCAATACTAATAATAGTATCTCTTTTAACTGATGGTCTTTTGAGTAATAATTTTTTTATATTGTTTTCATCTTTCATCCACATCTTTGCATCTGTATCTCTCAAAAACACTTTAAAAATTGGTCTATAAAAAATCACTCCTAACAACATCCCAATAAGCATTATCCATTTTCTACCCACTTTATCACTCAACCATCCAAAAAATAAAAAAAATGGCGTAGCAAATGCAATGGCCCACAATAAAATACTACGGCTTTGCATAAACTCTAGCTTACAGATATTTTCTAAAAAGCTTTGTACATAAAACTGCCCTGTGTACCAAATAACGCCTTGCCCCATTACTGCACCAAATAAGGCTAACAAAACTATTTTAAAATTGGCTTTATTTCCAAAGCTTTCTTTTATTGGATTAACCGATGTTTTTCCTTCGTTTTTAAGTGTGGCATATAAAGGGGATTCGCTCATTTTTAGTCGGATATAAATAGAAACCCCAACCAATAAAATAGATAACCAAAATGGGTAACGCCATCCTCCCCATTCGGTATTAAAAGCAGCATCAGTCATGTTGCTTTTAACCAACATAATTACACCTAAGGCTACAAACAAACCTAGTGTGGCTGTGGTTTGTATCCAACTAGTATAGTAGCCACGTTTACCTACAGGGGCATGTTCTGCTACATAAGTTGCTGCACCACCATACTCACCTCCCAATGCCAAACCTTGTATTAAACGTAGCAGTAAAACTAGTAGTGGAGCAGCTAAACCAATGCTTTTATACGATGGTACTAAACCAATTAAGAAAGTAGAACCGCCCATTAAAACTAGCGTTAACAAAAAAGTGTATTTACGACCAACCAAATCGCCTAATCTACCAAAAACCAATGCGCCAAAAGGGCGTACTAAAAATCCTGCGGCAAAAATTGCTAACGTACTAAGTAATGCTGCGGTATCGTTTCCTTCGGGAAAAAATTGGGTGGAGATTGTTTTGGCTAACATGCCAAAAATATAAAAATCGTACCACTCAATTAATGTGCCTAGGGAAGATGAAAAAATTACTTTGCCAATTCCTTTTTCGTTTACCATATTTTATTGATGGTTTATTGAGTGAATGTAATTATTTTTAATGTGTTTAAAAAATTATAAGTAATGGCTTATCCATATCAAATAAAATCCTTAGAACAATACCATACCGATTACAAAAAAAGTGTGGATGAACCAGAAGTGTTTTGGGCCAATGTAGCCGATACTTTTTATTGGAGAAAAAAATGGGATAATGTTTTAGAATGGAATTTTACTGAACCAAAAATTGAA
>JANNWD010000318.1:0-3568 GCA_031408315.1 Bacteroidota bacterium | reverse complement strand
GGCGTAGATAATTTGGTGTTTTGTCCATAGTTACCAGCTACTATATCATTATACCCATCATTATTTATGTCAATGATGGCAAGACTTTGCCACCAGCCTGTTTCAAAAAATTTTTGCGTTGTTTGTTTTTGGAATGCTGTATTATTACTATTTATCAAAAGTGAAATAGGCATCCATTCTCCAGCAATAACTAAATCGGGTTTTTTATCGTTATTAATATCAGCAAATTTTGCATCGGTAACCATTCCAATGCTTTTAATGGTGTTACCAAATTGTACGGTATCAATTGCAAAATTTCCTTTGCCATCGTTTTTTAAAATGTACGAATTGGGTATTGCTCCGTAATTATTAGCTACACACCTACCCCCAATAAATAAATCTTCGTCGCCATCGGCATCAATATCGGCAGCGGTTACTACAGATTTGTTTCCATAAAAATTAGGCAATGCCGTTTCTTCAAATACTCCATTTTTTTTATTTATAAAAAGATGATCTTTTAGTTCGGGTAAGTTTCCTTCTTTTTCGTTACCTCCACTAACAATGTATAAATCTTTAAAACCGTCGTTATTGGCATCAAAAAAGAGGGCATTTGTTTGCTCACATAAAGAATCTACTTTTAAAACATTACTAATTTCTTTAAAAGTAGCATCGGTATTTTGTACATATAATTTACCGGGGTTATTTTTTGCTCCGCAAATAAAAAAATCTTGTAGCCCATCGTTATTAATATCGTCCACTGCAAGTTTAGGCCCTTGGGTAGATAATTGATGTGGAATAAAATATTGTGTACTAAAATCGGAAAAGTTGTTTTCTTTATGTACAAAAGTTATATTGGCTTGCTTGGTAATATCTGTAAATAAAGATGTGCTAGCAGGAAAATATTGCTGATAAGGAAAAGAATCTTTTGCTTGCAAATAATCAATTACATATTTTTTGTTGGGCTTAATTTTGTACAGAAGTTGATAGTTGTTTGTGGGCCAAATTATTACAACACTATCTATACTTTTTGCTGTATCTAACCCAAAAGTAAACAATGGGGCAACGCCGCTTTGAAAGCCACGGCTAGTTTGCAATTGTTGCATTTGCATTTTGCCGTTGGCATATATATAAATTTTAGCGCCAATGCCTTTTGAATTTGTAGGCATTTTTATACATTCAAACTGTACAAAGTTTTTATTTTTTGTATTGTTTTGATAAATAAAAGCTTCGTTATTAATATTATTCACTATCAAATCTAAATCGCCATCATTATCTAAATCGGCATAGGATGATCCGTTTGAAAAGCTTGGCAAATCCATTCCCCAATCTTTACTTTCGTCAATAAACTTTTCAGTTTCAGTTCCTTTAAAAATATAATTATGCACTTTGCCATCGGGCATATTTTTTAATACTTCTTCATCAATAGCTCTGCCTTTGGTTAATTGCATTTTTGTATTTGCATTGCTAGTGAATTTTATATAATCTAAATCGGCGGCACGTTTTACAATACCATTAGTTATAAATAAATCTTTAATGCCATCATTATCATAATCTGCCATTAGTGGTGCCCAGCTCCAATCGGTTGCTGCTACATTATTAATTAATGCAACCTCACTAAATTTATTTCCTGTATTTTTTTGCAAGCAATTTCTAGAGTATTGGTGTTGAAAACCATTTTGAATTATTTTGTAATTATAAATATCCGGCTGCTCATCGCTAGCGTATGTTTTCAAATATTTTTCTTCGGCAGGTAGCATATCGGTTGTAAATACATCTAACAAGCCATCGTTATTAAAATCGGCTATATCGTTACCCATACTAAAACGGCTGTAATGGGCAAATGATTTTGCTCCACTTTCGGTAAAGCTCCCGTTTTTATTATTTATGTAGTAATAATCATTTTCATGAAAATCGTTACCAACATAAATATCATCCCACCCATCATTATTTAAATCGCCTATTGCAATACCTAAGCCATACCCTAATGCACTACTATGAATACCAGTAGTTGCTGATACGTTTTTAAAAAATCCATTTTCATTTTTATATAATCTATCACCACTTAATTCACTATTTTTTTTTCGTAAAGATGTATCGCCATAGGTTTCTACCGAGTGCATAGATTGATTGAGTAAATAACAATCTAAATCACCATCTTTATCATAATCGAAAAAAGCGGCCTGTGTACTAAAACCACTAAAGTCTAAACCATATTGCTGGGCTTCTTCAACAAAATTATTATTGCCTTTATTAATGTATAACTGATTTTTTTCTGTAAGATTTAATTTACCTGCAACTGCACATACATAAATATCTAACAAGCTATCATTATTAACATCTACCATTGTTACGCCAGTACACCAATCGCTATTGCCTTGCAACCCTGCTTTTAAAGTAATATCTTCAAAAATAAAATTGCCTTTATTTAAATACAATTTATTATTGCCTTTACTATTGGCTGTAAAATAAATATCAATTAATCCATCGTTATTAATATCTCCTGTGGCTACGCCACCGCCGTTGTAAAAATATAAGTAGTCTAAATAATTAAGTTGTGTAGTATTTACAACGTTATTGGTAAATGTTATATTTGTTTTTGTTGAAGGCAGTAGTGTAAATAATTTATTTTTGGAGGTACAGCTAACTAATAGCACTGTACTTATAAGTACGATTAAAAATATATAGTTACTTTTTTTTAACATTATAATAATAACTTAATAAACTTCTATACACGAAAAGCTTGAATTGAGAGGAGTTGTATAGTTACTAATTTGTTTTGAATAGTTGCAAAGGTTCGTTATTGAATGCAGTAATTAATACTGGTTTGCCATTTTTTGTTTGTATCACTTTTACATCTCTTATTTCGCCTTTAAGTAGCATACCAGTATTTTGAGGGGGAGCATAACTATAGTTGCCTGTTGCATTGCCCATAAGCATTACACCATAGCTTGCATCCATCCTTCCTAACTCTGGCTTTAAGCCAAAGAAATTACCTGCTAAAAAAATATCTTTTATACCATCTGCATTAAAATCATTTATTAAGATAGAATATACACTACTTATTTGAGCTTGAATGGGTAATTCAATATTTTGGAATGTATTGTTTCCTTTATTTAATAAAACAGATGTTGCTGAATTATTTACTTGTAGTTTAGTTGCATTTTTTAATTGCTCACCACTAAAAATTTCTGTAATGGTTTTAGTAGCATAAGCATCATACCTCAAAAATTTCTTTTTTAAAGATGGTATTTGTGCTGTAATGTCTCCACGTAAAAAATACGGATAATCTTTACCGTTGCTTTTAAAATATGTAGGAATACATTCAACTTGTCCGTTTTTATCAAAATCGTTTACATACAAACTTGCAGGGTGTGTACTGTCGGCTTTTAACTTACTGTTATAACCCCAATTACCTGCAACAATATCGTTTTTGCCATCGTTATTTAAATCGGCTATTTGTAAACAATTCCACCAGCCATTCGTATTTTTTATTGTAGAAGAAATGCTAAATTTCTGATTTGAATATTTTAAAATAGTAACAGGCATCCAATCGCCAACTAACACTAGTTCGTTTATTTTGTCGCCATCC
>JANNWD010000317.1:0-2058 GCA_031408315.1 Bacteroidota bacterium | reverse complement strand
AAATGCTTTGCCTCAATTAAATACCTTACGTTTAATTAACGATCATACGCAAGGGATGAGTTTAAATAAGCCAACCCCATTTGCACATGTGGCCGATAATGATTTAGCTGTTGGTATGTTTATTGATTATTTAAGCAAAAGCAAAGTGTGGAACCAAAGTGTAGTTTTTATTTTAGAGGACGATGCTCAAAATGGCCCCGATCATGTAGATGCTCATAGAAGCCCAGCCTATGTTGTAGGTCCTTATGTAAAAAGAAATTTTGTTGACCACACATCGTACACCACAAGCGGTATGCTACGTACTATAGAGCTTATTTTAGGGCTTGCACCAATGAGCCAATACGATGCTGCTGCTACATCTATGTGGCGTTGCTTTACAGCTACACCAAATTATTCTACCTATACTGCATTGCCTAGCAATGTAAATTTGTCTGATAAAAATACTGTTAACAATATTTTAGCCGAACGAAGTGCACAATTCGATTTTAGCAAAGAAGACAGAGCCCCAGATTTAGAATTTAGTGAAGTTATTTGGAAAGGTGTAAAAGGTTTGCATAGTATTATGCCTGCACCAAAAAGGGCTGCATTTATTAAGCTTAACAGTAAAGATGAGGATTAATAAATTTAAACTATATAAAATTGCTTCTTTATTAGCAACGTCTATCCTCCGAGCCAAATTGTGTAAGCAGGACGTTTCGTTAAGTTTGCAAGAAGTGACTTTTATTTCACATTAGAATTTAAGCCGCAACGTCTTATGCAGCAGCACTTGGCTCTGAGGTGAGACATTGCTGAAAAAAAGTATTTTGTGAGATGATCTTAAAAGTAGTTTTTACTAAAAGTGACTAATAAAATTGTAAAAGTAGCTATCTAGCAAAACTGCCTTATTTGCCATTAGAATTAATCCATTTTGTTTTTCTTTATTAAAACAGGCATAGGATGAAAAGCCCCCAGTCATTCCATTATGCCAATAGTAATTATTATATCCTAATAATTTTGAGAAAATTCCATTTTTTATATGCCATCCATACGACATACTTTTTGAAAGAAGATTACTATTGACTTTAGACAAATTAATATTTGACTCCATAGCTATAGCAGTATTATTTATCAAATACTCTAACATGTCATCTATGTTAGATAATAAACAACCAGCACCACTTAACACTTCATTGTCCCAATAAGAAACTTCATTATTTTTACTATCATATCCTTTTGCAATACAATCTCTATTAAGAGAATTCGTCAGAGTAGTTGTGCTGCCCATTTTTAAAGGTGTTAATATCATTTCGCTAATTACACTTAAGTAATCCTTATTAAATAGTTTTTCTAAAATTTCTCCTAGAATTCCATACCCTAAATTTGAATAGGAATACTTTTTAGTATTTGAAATTTCTGTCGGGTTTTCCAAATACTCATATAAATCATCTTTTGTCAAAGAGGAATAAGGATTTTCCTTATCCATCTTTAAAATAAAACTAATTGGCAATCTTGGCAAACCAGATTGATGTACTAATAGCTCTTTTATGGTTAACTCTTCAAAAATTTTATTTATTTCTGAACCCAAATAATGTTTTACAGACTTAGAAGTGTCAATTTCATTTTGCAATAGACCGTATACTGAAGCGGTAAAAGTTTTTGTTATAGAACCAGTTTCAAATAAAATACCATTATCAGTATTTTGGGTGCCTTCTTTTATTAAGTGCTTAATAATTTTTTTCTTTTTTAAATCAAAAAAACCTAAAGCTAGTAATGAGATGTTATCTTTTTGAGCATACTTGGTAAAGGTTTTGATTATTTTTTCTTCCATAGTAGTAATGATTTTTGTTTGATTTTATAAGCAAAATTTTTATAAGTTGTATTTTCTATAAAAAAACCTTGTACAGCAATGAAGACAAGTTGAAAATCATATATCATCATGAAAATATAAATGCCTAAATGAAGTAAAATTGCAGAGACTATCATAATTTTCTTTGTACTTTTTGTCTTCCTTGCAAAGTAGTATTGGGTACTTTTGGTAAGGTTTGTCCTTTGCCTTGGGCAAATAGCTTATGGCCAATT
>JANNWD010000316.1:0-7886 GCA_031408315.1 Bacteroidota bacterium | reverse complement strand
AAGCCACGGTTGCTGATGATTAACATTTTGTAAAGATAAGTTGAAAATTGAAAGTGTATCTTAGGTTTAATACTGTAAATTTGGAAAATGATAACGGGAAATAAAAAAGTAGAGTATGTGTTTTTTCTAACCGTTGTTAATTTTAAGATAATATCAATTTAATGTCGCAAAGAGATAAATTAATACTTGCAGGTTTGTATTTATCAAAGTTTGATAAATTGGCATTGGATGAGTTAGGTTTTATTTCATTTCAGGAGGCATTTAATATTTTGGGTTTTTCGTTAGGAGGTAAACCAAGTTCAATTAAAAATTATAGAGATGAATTTGACCCTTTATTTGAAAATAATAGGAAAGGTTGGCATAAAAGAGAAATGAGAGGGTATCTGAAAGAAATTTACGATGGCTTTTATCAATTAGATTTTTTTGAATTTAGTGAGTTGGTTAAATCGACGATTATTACTGATTATAGCCTTTTAAGTATTGGCAAAACTAAAAAGGATATTGACTACGAAAAAAGTATTGCCAAAAGAATTTTAACAGGCAAAGCGGCTGAAGTATATTTTATGGCGGAATATAAAAAAATTGACATTTTTAGTGCTTATCAAATAAAAGATACTACAAATTTAGCTTGTGGTTTTGATTTTAGACTTACTTATGAAGAGGCTTTTTATTGTATAGAGGTTAAGGGCTTAAATGAAAATAAAGGTAGTATTCAATTAACGGAAAAAGAGTTTTTTGTTGCTCAAAACTTAAAATCGTCTTTCTGTTTATTCATAGTAAAAAACTTTAAAGAAAAACCTATACATGAAACTATATTTGACCCATTAAATTCCCAACTTAAATTTAAAGAAATAAAAAGAGAAATTATTCAAATAAATTATTCTACTTCAATATGATAAAGTATAAAGAATGTAAATGCGATGAAGAATGTTGGGAGGAGATTGTAGCAAAAGATGATTATTGGTTTCCCAATCGTACAGTAATATATTTTCATTGCTCAGATTGTGGTGAAGATTTTAGAGTTGAAGACTTTGAAACAGGCGAAGAATTATTTTTCCCCCCAGAGGCAATAATGTCTTTCAGTCAAAACTAAACCCAGCCGAACTTTTTACAAATGAAAATATTTGATACCACCAACCGAATTATAGTTACCTGTAGCAATCGCCTTGCCCCATATTTAGAAATGGAAATACGCCAATTGGGTTTTACACCATTACGTATTTTTAAAACAGGGGTAGAGTTGAATGGCACCTTGCAAGATTGTATAAAACTAAATTTGAATTTGCGTTGTGCTAGTCAGGTGTTGTTTTCGGTAAAAGAATTTAATGCATTTAATGCAGATGATTTGTATAAAACCTTGGTAGATGTTGAATGGGAAGATATTATTGCCTTAAATGGATATTTTAGTATTACTAGCAATGTAAATAATGAAACCATTATTAATAATTTATTTGCCAACGTAAGAGTTAAAGATGCTATTGTAGATAGATTTAGAAATAAAACTGGCGAACGACCAAACAGCGGACCAGAATTAAACAATGCTGTAATTCATTTATATTGGCAAGATGAGAATGCCGAACTTTTTTTAGATACTAGCGGCGAAACATTAAGTAAACATGGCTATCGCAAAATACCAGGTAAAGCTCCAATGCTTGAAAGCCTTGCTGCAGCTACATTACTGGCCACTAATTGGGATAGAAAAAGTGCTGTGATAAACCCAATGTGTGGCAGTGGTACAATTGCAATTGAGGCTGCATTGCTTGCTACAAATCGTAAACCAGGGTTGTTACGAAATAATTACGCATTTATGCACTTAGTTGGTTACAACCAAAAAATGTATGAAGATGAATACACAAAATTAGAGCAGCAAGTTATTGATATACCCACTTTAAAAATTATTGCAACAGATATTAGTGAAGATGCAGTAGAAATTAGCAAAGTAAATGCTGGCATTGCTGGGGTAGAAGAAATGATTGAATTTGATGTTTGCGATTTTGAACAAACTAAAATTATTGAGGACCAAAACGGTATTGTATATTTTAATCCTGAGTATGGCGATAGATTAGGAATAGAAAAGGAATTAGAAGCAACCTACAAACGTATGGGAGATTTTTTAAAACAAAAATGTAAAGGCTATACTGGCTATATTTTCACTGGTAATTTAGAATTAGCCAAAAAAATAGGTTTAAAACCAAAACGCCGTACCGAGTTTTTTACTAGTAAAATTGATTGCAGATTATTATCGTACGAATTGTATGCTGGTAGTAAAGAAATTAAAGAAGAACGATAATGAGTGGAGAAACTAATTTGCAAAAATTACTATTAACCATAAAGCCAAAGCTTAATGTAGGTGAGTTTGTATTTTCCACAATCGAAAATTTACATTTAGTAGATGCCACAAAAATTATTTCTTTTTTTAAAGAAGATGAAGGTTGCACGGTAATTATAAAGAAAGAATTGGCGGATGAGTTACAACTTTGTTACACAGCACTATTTAGTTGGATTACTTTAACCGTACATTCATCGTTAGAAGCTGTTGGATTAACAGCTGCAATTTCAACTGCATTAAGTAATAACAAAATTAGCTGTAATATAGTAGCAGCCTACTACCACGATCATATTTTTGTACTAATAAAAGATGCTGAAAAGGCAATACAAGTGCTGCAAAAACTATCTCTAAAATAAATTAGTGCATACAACCCATATACACTTCGGCTTCTTTAGCATAAGCATCTGCAAATACTTTTTTTGTTTTTTTTAAGGATGCTTTTGAATCTTGTTTTTCGCCGCTGTACACAATTACAATATAGTAGCCTTTAGCAAATTTTGCGAAAGCATTACTCCATTCAATACTAACATATTCGCCATTATCATATCTTCCTCGGCTAACGTAGCAAGGATATTCCCAGCCGTTATCTTCACATTCTTTTTTAGCATCTGTTAGTCCGGCAGTTTTATGCGGTTTTAAATTACGAAAATCTAGTTTTAGTTTTAATGCTTTAGCAGCTTTGTTCGCTGTGGCTTTTGCTTCTGTATAATTTTTTGTAGACTGAATAATTACAAAACTCATTTTTATATATGGCGATTCCTCTTGTGCAAAAGAAAATTTGCAAAGTGAAATTAGGATTATAAATAAAATATACTTTTTCATGGAATTTATTTTATCTAAGTAATCAGTAAAAAAAATCTTTTCAACCTGCCTGCCGGCAGGCAGGTCTGTGGTCAATATATCATCCATAAAGTTCTTGATGAATACCTTTTTTATCGTACCCCAACGCCTGTATTCGCTGCTTTGCATCATCAATCATAGCTTTCCACCCACATAAAAAGAAACTAGCAGGAGCATTTTCATTTGCGGCACAAATTTTTTCGTAAATATCATGTACATAGCCATGTGCACCTTCCCAGTTTTCTCTGCTCAATGTTGGCATGTAATGAAAGTTGGGCATACTATCGCTTAATGCTTTTAATTCTTCAAAGTATAATAAATCAGCTTTAGTACGGCATCCAAAAAGTAGGTAAATATCTTTGTGAGTAATGCTTTGTTCTTTAATATAATTTGCCATGCTTCTAAATGGTGCAATACCTGTGCCAGTGCAAATTAAAAAAAGATTTTTTTCATAATTTTCTTCATGCAAAGTAAAAACACCTACAGGACCACGTAAGGTAATTTCACTGCCTTCTTTTATTTCGTTAAACAAATAGGTGGTACCTGCACCACCATCAAGCAATACAATACAAAGCTCAAAAATATTGCTACCATTTGGCCAGCTTGCAATGGAATAACTCCGCAAACGTTTATTTGGTTTTTCATGTATAGGCAAATCTAATGTTACAAATTGCCCAGGCTTAAAATCAAATTTTTCGAGCTCTGGTATTTGTATAAAAAATCTACGAGTATTATAGGTTTGTTGTTCAATTTTTACAACTTTCCCAATTCTCCATGGTTCAAGTGCCATAGTATTATGTTTTGGTGTATGTAATGACGTAAAAGGTACAACATTTTTATAATAGCTTAAAAATTAAAAAACCATTTTCTGCACAGGCAAAAGTCCTTTTCCATTTGGGGAGGGGTTGGGGTGAGGTATAAATTGTGTTACCTTTACAATCGATGAATTTGGATGTGTTGAAGAACGAATATAAAAATGACCCCCGCTGTTTTCAAATAGCGGACAGGATAACTTTGTCTACCCCACAACGATTACACCTTAAAGGACTAGTTGGAAGTGCATCACAATTTATTGTTTCAGCAGTTTTTACTCATTCAAGTTGTAGCCAACTTAATCACTTAATTATTTTAAGAGATGCTGAAGAAGCGGCTTATTTTCACAATACGTTGGAAAATTTAACGGATGCTCTAAACCTTTTTTACTTTCCATCTTCTTTTAAAATTAAAAAAAATTACAACTTACTTAACCCAAGTCATGTAATGCTACGAACAGAGGCATTAACTAAATTGGCAACGGGTGGTAATAAGAATTTGATTGTTACTTACCCAGAAGCATTGTTTGAAAAAGTAGTATTATCCAAAACACTTTCCGAAAATATTATCAGCATTAAGCAAGGCGATGTGTTAGATGTGAATGGGGTGATGGAAAAATTTGTAAACTATGGTTTTGATAGAACCGATTTTGTTTACGAACCCGGGCAGTTTGCTATACGTGGTGGTATTTTAGATATTTATAGCTTTGGTAACGAAAAACCGTACCGTGTAGAGTTATTTGGAAATGATGTTGATAGTATAAGAATTTTTGACCCAGAAACACAATTGAGTGAACGAAAATTGTTGTCAGTAAATATTATACCGAATACAGATGTGTTACAAAACCAAAGCGGAGAGCAGGTTTCGTTTCTAGAATTTTTGCCTGAAAACACTGTCGTGTGGAGTGAAGATTGGGGTTTTATAAAAGAAAAAATTGAACAGCAAGAAGAAGATTTTGAAATTTGGCATTCTACCTTTGGAGCAAAACAAATTGTGCAAGATGATGAAGCCGAAATTCATCAACGAAAAGAAGTAACCGAAAATGATTTTGTAAAAGCAAATGAGTTAGAACAACAATTGCAAAACTATCATATTGTAGAGTTTGGAGCAAAAAGGTATTTTCATTCTACTAATCAGTCTTCTAGTTTTCCTCCCCCGTTGGGGGAGATAGAGGGGGCTTTTCAATTTTCAATTAAGGAGCAGCCTACCTTTAACCGAAATTTCGATTTACTTATAAAAAATTTAAAAGAATACGAAGCCAAAAAATATAACATTTACATTTTTGCCGAAAACCCAAAACAGTTAGAAAGGTTACATACTATTTTTACCGACCTTAAAGCAGAAATTCAAGTAACACCAATACCCACAAGTATTCATGAAGGATTTATAGATGATGATGTAAAATGTGTATGCTATACCGACCATCAAATTTTTCAACGCTATCATAAGTATAAAGTAAAGCAAGCCTTTAATAAAAATAAAGCACTTACATTAAAAACATTACGAGAGTTACAGCCAGGCGATTTTATTACACATATAGATCATGGAGTAGGAATTTACAGTGGGTTGCAAAAAATGGATGTAGGCGGCGTAATGCAAGAAGCTGTTCGTATTCAATATAAAGATGGCGATTTGTTGTATGTAAATATTTCATCGCTACACAAAATTGCAAAATATAGCGGCAAAGAAGGGAGCATACCCAAAATGAATAAACTGGGTAGCGATGTTTGGAATAAATTAAAAGAAAAAACAAAGAAGCAGGTAAAAGATATTGCTATAGATTTAATAAAATTGTATGCACAGCGTAAAAGCCAAGAAGGATTTGCACATAGCCCAGATAATTATATGCAAACCGAATTGGAAGCCAGTTTTATTTATGAAGATACACCCGACCAAGGCAAAGCTACAGAAGATGTAAAACGAGATATGGAAAAGCCTAGCCCCATGGATCGATTGGTGTGTGGCGATGTGGGCTTTGGCAAAACAGAAATTGCAATAAGGGCAGCATTTAAAAGTTGTTGCGATGGTAAACAGGCTGCTGTACTAGTTCCTACAACTATTTTGGCGTATCAACATTACAAAACATTTAGCGAAAGGTTAAAAGATTTTCCAGTAACGGTTGATTTTATCAATCGTTTTAAATCTGCCAAAGAAAAAAAAGAAACCTTACAAAAAGTTACCGAGGGTAAAGTTGATATTATTATTGGTACCCATGCTTTGCTAAGCAAAGATGTAAAGTTTAAAGACTTAGGCGTAATGATAATTGATGAGGAACAAAAATTTGGCGTAGCGGCAAAAGAAAAACTAAAACAACTGAGAGTAACGGTAGATTCGTTAACACTAACGGCAACGCCTATACCACGTACTTTACAATTTAGTTTGATGGGAGCAAGGGATTTAAGCATTATTAATACACCACCACCAAACCGCCAACCTGTACAAACCGAAGTTCATGTGTTTAACGAAGATTTTATAAGAGATGCTATTTATTACGAAACAGAAAGAGGTGGGCAAGTTTTTTTTATACATAATAGAGTAAATGGACTTAAAGAAATGTGTGGTTTTATACAAGGGCTTTGCCCTGATTTGAATATTAGCTATGCTCATGGGCAAATGGAAGGGGATAAATTAGAAGACACCATTTTAGATTTTATGGATAAACGCTACGACGTATTGGTGTGTACCAATATTGTAGAAAGTGGCGTAGATATTCCTAATGTAAATACCATCATTATAAATAGTGCTCATCAATTTGGATTAAGCGATTTGCATCAACTACGGGGTAGAGTAGGGCGTAGCAATAAAAAAGCATTTTGTTATTTGTTTGCTCCACCAATGAGTACGCTGCCGCCAGATAGTAGAAAACGCTTAAGCACTTTAGAACAATACAGCGACTTAGGTAGCGGCTTTCAAATAGCCATGAGAGATTTGGATATACGTGGTGCCGGTAATATGTTAGGCGGTGAGCAAAGTGGTTTTATTGCAGAAATTGGTTTTGAAATGTATCAAAAAATATTAGATGAAGCTGTAAGAGAATTAAAACGTACCGAGTTTAAAGATTTATACAAAGAAGAAATTGCACAGCAAGATGATTTTGTAAACGATTGTACTATTGATACCGATTTAGAAATTTTGATACCTGATAGTTATGTAGAAAGTATTACCGAACGCCTTAGCCTTTATAGCCGATTAGATAATTGCGAAAATGAAAAAGAGTTAAACGATTTTCATAAAGAAATGACCGATAGATTTGGCAAAATACCATCACAAACCGAAGATTTATTTACCACCGTTAAATGCCGAAAATTGGCCGTTGAACTTGGCTTTGAAAAAATGCTACTAAAAAATGAAACGCTTAAATGCTTTTTTGTAAGCAATCCAGATAGTCCGTATTTTACAAGTGAAACCTTTACCAAACTGCTAAACTTTATACAAACACAAACCAATAAAGCCAAATTAAAACAGGTTGGTAAAAATGGTATTTTAATAGTAGAAAGTGTACAAGGTATGAATGTTTTATATAATTTTTTAAACAGAGCCGTAAAGCATACTCAATAAAAAAAGCTGCGTTTTGCAGCTTTTAAAATAATTATAACTTATTCCCTACATCTTTACCTTTTGCATAAAAGCAGCATCCATTTTAGCACATTCCATGGGTGTGCCCTCATCATACTTTTCTTGCTCTGCATTAAAATATTTCATGCCATACTTTTTGGCAGTAGGTATTACTTTTTTGTAATCAATTTTACCTGTGCCTAAAACACAAGAAGCAAATAATTCGGTATCTGCCACCGTTTTACTTCTATCTTTTATATGGCTAGCTACAAAGCGGTTGGGGTATTTTTTAAGCCATTTAATAGGATTTTCCCCTGCGGTAACTACCCAATATATATCCATTTCATAA
>JANNWD010000315.1:0-1934 GCA_031408315.1 Bacteroidota bacterium | reverse complement strand
TCAAGATTTCTCATAGTTGCAAAAACTTTATAGCCTCCACGTGCAAATGAAAGCACAGCCGCAAGACCAATGCCTTTATTTGTTCCTGTAATTAATACTGATTTCATAATATTTTAATTTTTATTGCCTACTCTAATCAGTTTTCGGCTTGCCTGTTTTTTTTATTTCTTTTTCCAGCTTAATACGATTTCAGTGATAAGCAATGGTATTGTCCAAGATAGCCAAGCCATCGCTGGGCCTCTTTCTGTAAATTTTTCCATCAATTGATGTGCTATGGGCAAATCACTAAGCCAGCGAAAATTAACAAAAGCAAAAGTCACAACATAGCTTCGTATTATCCATTCTTTGTGTTGTAGAATACGTCCTTTCATTACTGAAATATAAGCCATAGAAGCAGTCGCAATCCAGGCAAAAGCCAAGCACTGCATAGCAAAAGCCCATGAAAAATTAACTTTTATTGCAGTTGTCCATGCTAAATAGGTTGCACTTATTGTTCCAATTAGAATGGCAGTTAGGTATATACGACCTAACCACCTGTGGGTGGTCATAAACTTGTTGCGAAATGTTTTTGAAAACTGAAATGGGCCAATTGCCAACGCCAAAAGACCGCCAGAAATATGTCCAATGAGTGGCCACTTATCATTCCAATATCTTCCAAAAGTTTCTTTGTCAAATCCGAAATAGGGTAATGCGTCATTTATTACAAATTTTCCTGCGTATAGAATCAGCAATATTGTAAGACCTAATCTGATATAAGATTTGGTTTTTGACTGTGTATTAAAACTCAATTTTTCCATTTTATAATTGATTTTTTTAATTATTGCCTACTATAATCGGGTTTCTACTTTTCCGTTTTACGATAATTATTGGGCTATTGCATCTGCTACTTTCTTAGTATCTAAGTATTGCTGAAAACCAATTGCTTTTTCGTTTTCAAGTGTCCATAAATGGGCTACTTGGGCATCGTAAGTCACCCCATTATTCTTTAATTTGGCTTGGTATCGTAAAGTGGCAAGCACTTGATTATTAGCCATTTCATGTAACTCAATATTAACCAGATTAAAATACTCATAATCTGCACCAATACGGGCAAAAACGCCATTTAAGACTGCTTGCGGTCCGATGTAAGGATTTCCATCAGCATACATATTTCCTTCCGCTTCGTTCCAAACCACTTTTTCATCTAAGCCTGCAAGTACTCTTGGCACATCGCCGACGGCAAAGGCAGCGTAGAGGGTTTCGATTGCTTGAATATTATTTTCGTTTGTCATTTTCTTAGTTTTTAAAATTATTGCCTACTCTAATAGGTTTTCGGCTGCCCCGATTTTTTATCTAAACTTCAACCACCGTTACCATCATTAATTGTTTTTCTAGATTCTTATTTTCTAGATCTGCAACACTTTCTACTTGCTTATTAATATTTAAAAAATGTAACAGCAACCAAGCAAACTCAACCATAATAGCATAAGCAAAAAGTGTTATTTGCAACTGAATTTTTCTTTTATTTCTATACCTTTCAACCCCGTCGTATGAACAAAAATCTCTTCTTTCATATTATCATCTACTATAATCCCAAAACCTTTAGTTTCATTAAAAAATTTTACTATTCCTGTTTGCATTTTTTTAATATTAAAATGAAAAAATAAATACCAATAATTACCTTAAAGTTTAATTTTAAAATCTGTTGCATTGCTATTTTAAAAATTGGAGGAGCAATTTTAATCACTCCTCCCTAAGGTTTAATGGCTATGGTTTGTTGGTTAACAGCATTCTTATTTTGAACTTAAATCTTTTCTATAAAAAAGTAATTCACTCCAGCTATCTTCTAAATAATCAGCAGCATCTTTAAGGTATTGAGCATAAGAACCTTCTCCATTGGCTTCTTCATAATACTGAATAAATGGTTTTCTAAAACCTGGCTCCCTTTCTTTTAA
>JANNWD010000314.1:0-3377 GCA_031408315.1 Bacteroidota bacterium | reverse complement strand
GCGAATAGTTGCTATAACATTATTTACACAAACCGTTTGATTGTTATTGGCTGTTGTTAAGGTTACTGTAGCATCTGGTGTTACTATTAAGCTACCTGTTGCAGTTGGTTTAATACATGGACCAGTTGTAGTAATTGTATAATTAAATGTACCAGACACCGTTGGTGTGCCACTTATTCTAAAATTATTACCACCTATTGGTGTAAAGGTTACACCTGTTGGTACACTTGGTGTCCAAGCAATGGTAGCACCTGTACCGCCGCCAGCAACTAAATAATCAATATTTGTTATTAACGTATTTATACATGCTGTTTGGTTATCTGTTCCTACGGCAGATGTTAATGCAATAGTAGCATCGTTATCAATGGTTATGGTGCCGCCAACAGGTGGCACTGGAACTAAGCAAGGCCCTACTGGTAAAATTAGATAAGGGAATGTGCCAAATACCGTTGGAGTACCAGTTATAGTAACCACGCTACCAACTTGGTTAAACGTTACCCCTGCAGGTAAACCACTCACTGTTGCACTTGTAAATGTTCCACCTAAATCGTATCGAATAGTAGGTATGGCGTTATTTATACATACTGTAGGGTTAGCATTATCACCCACTCTTAATGTAACGGTAGCATTGGGTTGTACAATTACAGTATGTGTTTGATTTATGGGTGTACTTACACAAACTGCTGAGCCATCGTTTAGTACCTGCTCTAGCCGGTAAATAAACGTATTGGCAACAGTTGTATTAGCATTAATAATATAGGGGTTACTGCTTGTAACAACATCTGGCTGAATTGTTCCGTTAATAGAATATCTAAACCTCCATGGTGCTCTACCATCAAAAAAGTTTACTGTAAGTGGAGGACTAGGTGCATTAATACAAACAGTAGTGTTGCCTGATAATGTGGCTGTAGGAATATCTGGTACAGTTATATTTTGTGATATTGTATCACTTATACAACCCGGAGTGGTAATACTTGAATGACGAATAAGTTTATTTCCAGGCCTAGTAAAAATAATACTGGGAACATTTCTGGAAGAATAAGTAGTAGTGATGATAGGACCAGGGGCAAGTTCGGTAACCTCCCAATACCACTTGTAAGTAGCTTTAGGAAATTGTGGAGTAGTTTCTGTTAGTACCAATGGTTCTAAGTAACAACCGGGTACTGGTGAGGTAAAACTTACAATTGGAGGATCTGTTACCGTTAGTGGAAATTCATATTCTTGTTCATTTCCACAACCTTCAGAACTTGTTCTATAAACCGTAATTCGAATGGTAAAAACTCCAGGGGCATTTACATTGTAAAATCCGGGAATGGAGTACCAAGCTACTTGTTTTGCATTTCGTATGTTTATAGAATCTGGAGCTATTTTAGGTGGCGCTCCAACGGTGCCATAAATCATTACAGGAAAATTATTTGGCGTAAAGGCAGTACTAGTCGGAAGTACTTCCCATTTCATACTATCAAATCTAATATCTTGAGGTACTGATTGGTTATCTTGATTTGGGAAGTATACTTTAAACTGAAATGGAGAGTTTGTACAAGCATTTGGAGAAGTTTCAGAAGGGCTAGAATTTGGGTTATTAATCTCAAGTTGTTGATTTAAGTCTCTAACATTAGTACCTGCAGAATAAGCATAAGATTCAAATTGATTAGCTTCAAAACCATAACATATTGCATTAAAACCCGTATCAGCTGTTATTAACCTTGAGCCATTAAAAGGTGTTGTAAATCGATGAGTAAGCGTAGAAAAACCTGGAATATTTGGAGCAACAACAAAAGGAGTAGTTGGAGGTGCTCCATCTATTCTAAAGGATGGCGCTGAAACTGTTGGTATTAAAACATTAATCCATTGTCTGTTAATATTTTGCTGCGTTGAGGTAAAAATAGTTATATCCTTAATATTTTGTTCAATCGGGTTCAAAACAACCATATCAGGGTCTCCATGACCACTTCCTGAACAAGGATTTCGTTGAGCATATTGTGTTACTGCAATTTGTTTGTCTGCGGTAATATTTGATGGTTGTGTTATAACAATAGGATTAAAAGATCCGTAATTATTAGGATATATTTCACCTGCATTTATATTGGCTACAACTGCTCCATTAATTGAAATAGTTGTATTGTCTTCTGCAGCCATAATTCTATATGGATTTCCATTTGGATAATCCCCAAAAGGAATAAACCCAAAATTTTTACCCCAAGTAGAAATTGGATAAAGTTGTTGAAGTAATGGATCTACGGAAGTACCAGCGTTACAGCCAGCAATAGCAAACGAAGTTCCAGAGCTTCCGCTAAAAACCGCTATTGGGGAGCATCCACCAGATCCACTTGCAATTGACTCAATTAAAGAACCACTAATGTCTACTGTTGATTGATATTGATACATATCGCCAATATTTGGCAGCGCAACATTTATTGGGCTTTGTAGTACTCCATTATTTCTTGGTGTAATAGTTACATTAGTATTGGGCTTTGTTGCAATTATTTGAAATTGAGATCGACCAGTTCCATTTTGAAAAAAGCTAGTAGCAAAATATTTTTTACCTAAAACGTTAGTTGGTAATAATAAACTTGCTGCACTTCTTGCTGCTCCAAATTGCTGTAAGTAAGCTACCACTGGGGGTTGCCCGGCATTTACAGCAAGTTTGATTGACTTTTGGAGAATAAGACCAGTTTCTGCATTGCTTATATGTGCAGCAGCGTAAGGTACTTCTACAGAGGTGATACCATTTGCTGCCACAGTAAAATTTTGCGTAAAAGATCCATTTGTAACGGAAACGGTTCCAGAACTTGCCTGATCTGAAGTAATCCACACTTGTAATCTACCTAAAACGGCTCCACTTGGAACATGACTAGGAAAGCAAAACCAAAACTCTTTTCCTTTATTACTAAAATCTTGTGAAAACGCCGTAAACGAAAATACTACAGTTATGGAGAGAAGTATAATTTTTCTCATGTTTGAAGTTATAATTTGTGCTACGCAATATAATAAAAATTTAACACAACTAATGTACCATTGGTGTAATTTTATTGGGTGTTAGTAAGTATCAGGTCACTACGTAAACACTATAAGCTAAAAAACGATTTATATACGAAAATTAGTTAATTTAAAAGGGGCTAATTGTGACCAAACACTTAGGGTAGCCGAGATGTCACCTTTTTAGAAGGTGCCAACTCGGCTACAACTTGTACTTTAATTTGCAAAAATCCAGGGATACTTTTACATTTTAATTATTCTCTATTTACCAAAATGTGTAAAACAAAAAAGCCACATGGAAATGCGGCCTTTGTTAAGAATCTTTCGATTCTGTAACCCCCAAAGAAAACAAGGTAATAAACCAAGCATTACATATTTATAGTTGGAGGTTTACTATA
>JANNWD010000313.1:0-4540 GCA_031408315.1 Bacteroidota bacterium | reverse complement strand
AAAAATTATACCGTAAATGCCTGGGTTAAAATCTATCAAACGCTTTAAAGCTTCGTAACGTTGTTGAGCATTTACTACAAAAAATTGGTGATCAATATTTACATTGCCACTATTCTTTTTACCAACAGTTACTTCCTTTGGTGTTTCCATATAGTTACGGCTAATAGCCCTAACCTCTGGTGGCATAGTTGCACTAAACAACCAAGTACTTTCTCTGTTAATGGTATTTTTTAATACAAAATCAATATCATCTCTAAAGCCCATATTCAACATTTCATCGGCTTCATCTAACACAACATATTTTACTTTTTGTAAGTCGATAGCTTTACGTTCAATTAAATCGATTAAACGGCCAGGTGTTGCAATAACAATATGAACACCTCTTTTTAAATTGCGTATTTGCATCATTATTGATGCACCGCCATAAACAGCCTCGGTGTAAATACCTTTTGTATGTTTGGTAAATTTTTCTAAATCGTTGGTAATTTGTAAACACAACTCTCTGGTAGGGCATACAATTAATGCTTGTGGGTGGCGCTGTGCCCCATCAATTAATTGTATAAGGGGTAAACCAAATGCGGCAGTTTTACCAGTACCTGTTTGTGCTAAACCAATAAAATCGGTTGTACCACTTAATAAAACCGGAATAGCTTTTTCTTGTATTTCACTCGGTTTTTCAAATCCTAAATCGGTAACAGCTTGTACCAATTGTTCATTTAGCCCTAAGGCTTCAAATGCATTCATGTAATTGTAATTTGTGATAGCCACATGTTTGTGCCGATATATTGTTCAATCGGTGTGTCATGCTTATGGCCGTTGGTATAAAGTGTGGGTTTCTCTACTAACCCAATCGGCGGATACAAACCCTAAAACGGTTGTTTGTAATACTTTGCCGAGAATAACTCATTTTTCAACAGCAACTGAGCATGCTCATGTAATTCTCAGTTTTTAAATAATTGGCTGCAAAATTAGGGATTTTAAATAACTTATCTTAATTTATTTTAATTGTAACCAATTTTTAATGGTAAATTAAACTATTTTTAGTGCAGTTAGTCTAATTAATTAATTACTGTTTATATGGGAAAGTTATATGTATTTACTACACTTTTTTTATTTAATGCTATACTTGTATTGGCACAAAATGATACTACAATAACCGCAAAGGATAAAGCCATTTTAGATTCGATGATGGCTGCTGATGAATTTTTAAATTTATTTGATGACAGTGCAAAAAATTATTTTGATGTAAGTATTGGTTTTGGAAACGGTACATTTAGTACACAAAACCAAGCTGTAAATGCTACAGGTTTTAACAATCAATTGATATTTACACCAGCTATTTTTTACTTTTTTAAAAGTGGGGTTAGTTTAGGTATTACAAGTTTTTTAACCAATGAAAATAGTAAACTTAACTTATACCAAACAGGTGCAAGTATTGGCTACGATTTTAGGGATAAAAATATTTCTACAGGAATTTCTTATACAAGATATTTTGGCGATAATAAAAAGTATAACGGCAAAAGTATTTATCAAAATGAGGTATTTGGGTATTTAAAATATATAAAGCCATTTATACAGCCTGGTATTAGTTTGGGGTTTGCCAACGGCAAGTATAAGCAAATAGAATTGATTTATTTACCCAATTTAATGCGGTATGTAAAAGACTCAACCAATAATAAAACTGGCTATTTTTCGGCTACATTTACTGCCGAGCATACGTTTGAATTTGAGCATGTTTTTAATAAAAAAGACGGAATATCTATTGGGCCAGTAATAATGCTAAATGCAGGTAGCGATAAGGTTAACACTACTCATACTAATAAAATTTTTAACAGGCCAAATGTACCCTCCTCAAGAAAAAAAACTTCTCAAGCAAATAAAATGCAATTGCAATCCGTAGCATCCTCCATTAATGTTATATACGGTATTGGAAATTTTTACATACAACCCAATATATATTTTGATTATTATTTACCCGAAACAACCGAAAATAGATTTAGCAGCATTTTTAGTTTAACGGCTGGTTTTTCGTTTTAAAATTTTGTTAATTGGCCAACTTAACAAATACAATGGTTTGTTTGGCATGTAAGTTGAATGATTAGGTTTAACTAAAAATTATTTTATGAAAGTAAAACTCTTATCTACCGCCTTTTTTTTATTACTAGCAACAGCAAGCAATGCACAAAAAGACTTTTTTAAAGCTGGTTTAAAAGCTGGTGCCAATATTAATAAACTATCGGGTCAATCGTTTGATCAGTCATTTTCCTTTGGCTACCAAGGCGGTGCATTTGCAACCATAAAACTTAGTAAAAAATTTTCTATACAGCCAGAAGTTTTGTTTACACAATCAAGTGTAGATACTTCATCTAAATTTAGCGATGTTTATGCTTTTAATAAAATAGATAAGGTAAAACTTAATCAATTAACCATTCCGTTGCTTCTAAATTTTAATCCTAGTAAGTTTGTATCTTTTCAATTAGGGCCACAGTATAGTATTATAATGAATAAAGATAAAACCTTTGTTGCCAATGGAAAAGACGCTTTAAAAAATGGCGATTTTAGTTTGCTTGGCGGCTTACAATTAAATATTGTTAAGTTTAGAATTTATGGAAGGTACGCTGTAGGCTTAAGCAATTTAAACGATATTGATAATAAGGAAAAATGGAAGAGCCAATCGGTACAATTAGGTGTTGGCTTTGTTTTTTAATATATATATAAGTATAAATTTTAGGTGCTGAGCAATTTTTGTTCAGCACTTTTTATGTATTTAATGTAGCAATGGCTTTATTTACATCAATACTATACCCACATTTAAAATGATTTAATGGGCATGCTTTTTTTCCATGTAAACCACAAGGGCGGCAAGTTAATTGTTCGTCAGTTTCTATAATAAAACTTTTAGTAGATAATGGTGTAAAACCAAATGACGGAATTGTGCTACAAAAAAATGCTGTAACTGGTGCATTTACAGCCGAGGCAAAATGCAGCGGAGCACTATCATTCACATAATTCATTGCGGCACTTTTCATTAAGGCGGTACTTTGCAAAAAAGATAATTTACCTGCTAATATTTCTATGTTTTCATTACTACTTTTTTCCTGTATGGCTTTACATTCGTCAATATTATCTTTTCCGCCCAATAAAAATATTTTGTAGGTAGATGGAAATTTTTCAATTAGTTCAATCCATTTTTCGAAAGGAAATTTTTTGGTAAACCATACGCTACTTGGCGTCATGGTTACAAAAGGCTTTGTTTGGTACTGTTCTACGCTTTTATAGTCTTGTGTAGATGGATATAGCTTGGGTAAAGATTTTTTTTCATCTGTAAAATGTTTTATCAAATCATTATTACGTTCTACCTCATGCCTGTAGGGAGGAGTAGTGCTTATAATGTGTGGCACTTTTGTTGTAAAAAAAATACTTAATGGATTTTTATCAAAGCCAATTTTTTCTTTGGCTTTAGAAAATGCCGTTAATAAACCTGTAGCAAAAAAGCGTTGTACATTAATTACTTTATCGTACTTATTTTTTCTTATGAGTTGTAAAATGTAAAATAAGTTTTTAAGTTTATTTTCTTTTTTATTCCAAACTAACACTGCATTAATAGTTGGATTATTGGTTAACAAACTTTCGTTTCCTTTTCTTACTAGTATATCAATAGTTGCTGTTGGATGAAATGCTTTTATTTTTTCGAATAAGGCAGTAGCCAAAACAACATCTCCAATAAAAGCAGTTTGTATTATTAGTATTTTTTGGTTCTGCATAATTTTTATTTATTTATGCCGTAAAGGCAAAAATAATGTAAAGAAGGAATTGCCGAGAAGGCGATAAAAAATTATGCCTTTTGCTTTTTTAAGCACCGTCTTTTCGTCTTCTCGGCTTTATTGTATTCCTCTATGTGTTTCTAAGTGTTTAAGTAAGCAACTATTTTCAAAGTTATTAATAAAAACCTGTTTTCCTTTTAGTTCTACATTGTATGTTTGCAAAAAAGAAAATAATGCAATTACAACATCTAATAAACGAAGCTTGGGCAAATAGAGAATTATTAAAAGACGCCACCTACACCGATGCTGTAAAAGCAGTTATTGAAGAAGTGGATAAGGGAAGATTAAGAACAGCATCTCCAACGGAAAATGGTTGGCAAGTAAACGAATGGGTAAAGCAAGCTATACTTCTATATTTTGGCATACAACAAATGGAAACCTTTACGTTACCTCCTTTTGAGTTTTACGATAAAATGAAATTAAAAAGCGATTATAAAGGTTTAGGTGTAAGAGCCGTACCACATGCTGTGGCAAGATATGGTGCTTACTTAGCCAAAAACGTAGTGCTTATGCCCAGTTATGTAAACATTGGGGCGTATGTAGATGAGGGCACAATGGTAGATACTTGGGCAACTGTAGGCAGTTGTGCTCAAATAGGCAAAGGCGTACACCTTAGCGGTGGTGTGGGTATTGGTGGCGTATTAGAGCCTTTACAAGCCACCCCTGTAATTATTGAGGATGGTTGTTTTATAGGCAGCCGCTGTATAGTGGTAGAA
>JANNWD010000312.1:0-2096 GCA_031408315.1 Bacteroidota bacterium | reverse complement strand
GCAAAACCTTGCCGAAAAAAGCAATGTAGAAGACGATGTTTTAACCGAAGCTATGGCCGAGGTATTTGCCATGCAGGGCAAAAATAACAAGGCTATTGAGGTGTATGAGAAATTAAGTTTGCTAAATCCCCTTAAAAGTGCTTACTTTGCAGCCAAAATTTTACCATTAAAAGGATAAGAATATGTTAGTGTTATTTGGAATTTTAATTATTTTGGCTTCAATCGTATTAGGCCTTATTGTATTAATTCAAAACCCAAAAGGTGGCGGATTAAGTGCTAGCCTTGGCGGTTTTAGCAACCAGTTAATGGGTGTAAAACAAACTACCGATGTGCTTGAAAAAGGCACTTGGCTTTTTGCAGCTATTGTAGCTATTTTATGTATTGTATCGCCTGCTTTTATACCAAAAGATGCTGGTAGCAATAGTAAAAACAAAGAGTTAATGGATAATGTAAAGCCAGAAGCTCAAAAGGTGGCACCAGTTGCTCCTACAACACCAATGCCAGGTACTGTTACACCAGCAGATACTATTAAAAAATAATTGATTTTATAAAATATTTATAACCCTGTCTTTTAAAATGACAGGGTTTTTTGTTTCTTTTGCTAGATAAATAAAAACATGAAAAAAATAATTATTAGCGTAGTACTTGTTATAGCTTTAGTTGGCGGATATTTTGGGTACAAAGTTTTTGGCCCAACGGTAAAAGCTCCTGAGCAAAAATATATTTATATAAAAACATCTACCAATTACGAAAGTGTAAAGCAACAATTGCTTGATAAAAACATAATTGCCAATGGTGGTATGTTTGAAAGAGTTGCAAAGTTTTTAGATTATCCAAAACTAGTAAAAGCAGGACGGTACGAAATAAAAAATGGTACCAGCATTTACAATTTAGTAAAAATGCTACGTAGTGGTAATCAAACAGCAGTAAATTTGGTTATAAATAAATTACGTATTAAGGAAGATTTAGCCGCTAAGTTGGCAGCAAATTTTGAAACAGATAGTTTAAGCGTTATTAAATTTTTAAACAATGCCGATTCGTTAAAAAAGTACAACTTAGATAGCAATACAGTTATGACGGCTGTTATACCCAATACGTACAGTATTTTTTGGAATACAAGTGCATCAAAAATTTTTAAAAAACTATTTACTGAGCAAGAAAAATTTTGGACTAGTGAACGTAAACAAAAAGCAAATGGTATTGGCTTAACGCCAAAAGAAGTTTATACAATGGCTAGTATTGTGGAGGAAGAAACCAATAAAGAAGAAGATAAAGGAAAGGTAGCAAGTGTTTACTTAAATAGAATAGAAACAGGGATGAAGTTGGAAGCCGACCCAACCGTAAAATTTGCTATGAAAGATTTTAAGTTAAATAGAATTTTACTTAAACATTTACAATATCCAAGTGCTTATAACACATACCAACACACAGGTTTGCCCCCAGGCCCAATATGTACACCAAGCACAAAAACAGTTGATGCGGTATTAAATGCCCCACAAACAAATTATATATTTTTTGTAGCAAAGCCTAACTTTAGTGGCTTAAGCGATTTTGCAAGTACCTATCAAGAGCATTTAGGATATGCAAAAAAATACCAAGTATGGATTGATAGTTTGTTAAAAGCTAAAGCAGCAAAAGAAATTAAGAATTAGGAATGACGAATCAGGGATTTTATAAAATTTGACTCACTTAATGTAACTGCTAACAAATAACGATTAACAATTAACGAATAACAATATTTGACCAAACTAGAACGCATACTATTTACCAAAACCCCACTTGCTTTTTTTATACAAAAAAGTAAGCACTGGTATTTACCAGGTTTTGAAGGTGTGCCTTTGTTTGATGTAATTAAATTTTTTAGGCAGCAAGTAAAAACAGTTGGCCTTACTGAAAGAGCTAGTGCTATTGCATATAATTTTATAATGGCTATTCCCCCATCGTTTCTTTTTTTATTTACCCTAATTCCTCACCTACCCTTTTTTAAAAAGGGTGAAGTGCAAAAGCAAATTGTTTTACTAATAAAAGATATTATACCTAACGATATTTATAACAAAGATGTAATTGCGTTTATCAATAAAACATTTTTTGCAAAA
>JANNWD010000311.1:0-6323 GCA_031408315.1 Bacteroidota bacterium | reverse complement strand
ACCAGATGGCATCGAAATAGAGTTAGAACTTAAACACTGTGGATTGTATGCACCCAAGGCTAAAAGCTATGTTTTAGTCAGTGCAGAGGGTAAGACCAGCGTTAAAGGGTTATTCAGAAAGCGCAATCGATACCCGCTACAGAATCACTTCCCGATCGAGTTCATCGGTTTATATTTCACCCAAGGTCTAGACGCGGCTGAGGATTATTACCAAGAGACTCGATCGCTGTTAGCTGCTGGCGATCTGTCGGTTGAAGATCTCACCATTACCCGCAAGATATCCACCAATGAAAAGAGTCTAGTAGAGTTGGGAATCGGTAAGCAAGGGGAACGGGTTAGTTATTGGTATAAGCGGTTCGATCGCTATCACTCCAAGACTGGTAAACCGTTGAAACCGCTGCCAGTAGGGACTAACAGCGGCGAGTATTGGGTTGATTATTATGTCGGGGAATTGGATGAGGTTTATCGATCGATAATTCCTTTACCAATTGTAGGTAAGTAGAATAGTTTTACAGTAACGATCGAGCTAGAGGATGCGTGAAACATGAGCGGCAAAAAGAGAGATATTGAAGCACAAGAGCGGATCGACTGGATTCTCAATCGCCTCAAGGTCGGGATGAGCAAGCCCGACCTCATACGCCAGATCGAAAATCGTTACCAGATTAGCACCACACAAGCAAGAATCTGGCTACATAAAGCTTCCGACTCACTTATCTCGATCGATAAATACCGCAGACCCAGATTAAGAGCAGCAATGATAGAGATAGTCCGTGCCCAATTAATCGGTCTACAACAAGACATTGCTAAAGTCTCGGTTGAAATCCAATCGTATGAGGAGAATAGAGCCACTAGAGAGAGGATACAGGTTCAGTTACTTGATGCAGACGACCGAGAACGTGAGCAGATCAAGAGGGAACTAGCCGTAGTTAGACCGCTCAAGCCTCGCTACTATCTCGATTGTATAAACCAGAGAGCTAGTCTCAGGATCTCGATCGTTAAGTGCGTGACAGAGATCGGACGGCTTGAGGGTTTGTATGTGGAAGAGTTACCGATACTACGTGCCCTGTCCGTACTTGGCAATAGTGAGTTAATCCCCAGCGGGGTAGCTGGTAGCCTGATCGATATCCTGTCCAATCTGGAACTCGCGCTTGATGCCATACCACAAAAAGTAACCGCTAGAACCGTCGATCTGAACTGAACGCAATACTAGGAGCTAATTAGAGCAGGTACAGGGTTTGATATGGCTACCCGTGTGTGTAATCTATAGCCGACAACTGAGAAAACATCTACAAATATTTGCCAAAAACATCCGGTTTGTATAGTCGATCGGCAGTATTTTACTGTAGATAAAAGTATTGCGGCAACCTCATGGACAAAGCGGAAATAATTAATATCCTTCAGTCGGAGGACTGGACTAAAGCCGATGCACTTAGGGCGGTAGAGTCGATCGACTTCAACACTAATCCCGATGAGTTAACGATCCGCCGCAATATATCGAGTCGATTTGCTGGACGCGAACTAATTAAACGCCAGCGTGAGCAAGCAGCCCAAAAAGGTATGGTGACTAAAAAGACTAATCAAATTGAGCTTTTAAAACAACAATATCAGGCAGATATTAAGCAACGCGATCTACAACTTGCGCGATCGAAACAACAAGTTACAGGGGTGGATTCTCCCGATCCGAACAATATCCACAATCAGCAGTTACTAGCACGAGTTAAGGAACTAGAAGTTGATAATCGATCGCTCACCAAGGTTAATGCTGAACTCAAAAAAGACAACAAGAGCCTAAAGAACATAGTCGATTCAATTAGATTGCAAATCGCCAAAGACATGAAAGGGATCTTGAAATATCAAGATAGCGATCTGCGGCAAGCTATTCTCAAACTGTTCAAATCGACACAAGGATAAATTGTAATCTACATGGCAAGTAAAAAAGAATTTAACGGCATGGGTTATCGACAAGTACAGCGATCTAACTCAGACAACAAAGCTCAAATAACATCAGAAGAGATTCAACTACTAAAAAACAGTGGCTACAAGAATGTTGGCTGGGAAAAAGTTACTCAACTCTATCTCAAGATCCAAGAGATGTTAACCTCACCTTATCGTGAAAACTGGAGCCTCGATGAATTATTTCTGGAAGCCGATCGGATCGGACGAAAGTATCAATCTGCTGACGAGATTGCCACCTTTGAGAAACAATTCACGATGTTATCTCAAGAGATAGAGGATGAGATCGATCGACATTTTCCCGACACACAAGTAGAAACAATTGACTTTAGCAGGGTGTAAAAGTGATGAGCTTAGATAGTAATATCGCAGAAGATACAGACCTTAGATCGCTATTCAAGCTTGCGGATGAAATCGGTAATAAACATTATCACAAGCTCACCTCTCAAGATTTTCAAGACTATCTTCAGTACAACAATTGGCGGTATATCAATGGTAAATATGAATGTAAGTCAACAGAGGAAAGCAGAATCTGGGTAAATAATAATTCAGGACTCAAATGTCCAGTTTGTAACGAACGATATGCAGGTAGCAAGTATAAAACCATCGATCATAAGTTACCTCGATCGCATTATCCTTGGTTGTCAATGGAGTTCGATAATCTCTGGGTGATCTGTATCGATTGCAACATTGAAAAGAGCGATATGAATTGGTTTGAATACGAACAGTATATTTTTATCAACTATCCGCAGCGGTACGCTCAAGTGAAATTTGCTTGTCCGATGAGGATGCTGCAATCTTTGAAAACACTGAATGAGTCCGATCCCAGCTTCTAATACTGGTACAGATCTTCACTTCGATTTATCAATTAGCTTGACATATACGGGTCTAGAAAAGGCATCGGGGTATACCCACTGACGGCAATGGCTTCGAGGTCGATCGCTCCATGCCACACAGACGATCGTCGAACCTGGATAGAGAATCAATCGATCGTAAGTGCAGTTTGCGGCAATCCAGCGCAAGATGTCTTGATGGCTGAACTCGGTATTGTGAGGCTGGAAATCACAAGCGGCACCCAAATAAGCACCATTACAAGGCTTACAGTTGTGGATCGAGGGTTTCCATGCTGGATAGGTAGCTTTTTGAAGAGCATCGGATACATACCCATAGGTGATAGAGATGGCTCCGAATCGATCGACCACTGGATCGAGAATATGTTCACAGAGTCCTCGAATACTGGCTACTTCCATCCCGTCTGGAGTTGGTGGGACATTAGCGATCCCTTTCTTGGCTGCTGCTTCAGAATAGAGGAAATCTGAGAGCATGAAATTCCGCCCGACACGGATAGATTGGGGGCGTAAATGAGTATTCGATCGCCACTGTCTTTCTGGTGCGTTAGAGGTCATTGTTAAAGGCGATGTTTCTATATTTATTAGGTTGAATATTCGATTGAGTTGGCACCTTAATCGGTAGCATATCTGAAGAGCTAATAGTTATTTGTGTTGGTCATGTTTCCAGATTCTTACTGCATCCTCCCTTGAAAACCCTGCATCCATTTTCTCTTGGATATATCGATCGTATTCCGCAATCATAATGTCAGATTGTCGAGTAAACTCATCCTGGAAAGCCGCAAGTGCAGGATCTTCCTCTCTCAATCGTCTGGTATAATCCCGCAAAGCTATTTCAGCTTTAGCATCATATTCTCGTTCATCAGCTTCATATTTTTCTCTTTGTTTAATAAATGTGAGATCCGGCTTTGGTTCCTTGTAAGTGCCATTGGCGATCGCTTTGGCATCTGCTTCGCCCTGTTTTCGATCTCGTGTTTGCTGCGCGATCATTGCTTTCATTTCGGCTGGCGTGTAGTCATTAACTGTGCCCTTAAATTTTGCTACAGGCGTTGGATTAGCTTGGGTTTGTACTGTTGCTGGTTTTAATATAGTTTCAGTTGGTTGAACAGCTACCTGTCTCGTTCTAGCGTACATTATTGCTGCGATTAGTCCGGTCAATAAACACAAACCGAAGATTAAATTGTGTGTAATTTTTGGTGCTGGTTTCATGGTTTTAGTTCTTGAGAGTAGTAGCCAGATGATGCTGATATTAGTTCCGTAGATGTCATGACAGAGGACTGAGAATTACTCTAATAGTGCCCATTTGCTATGCCGAAATAGGGTTTCATGCGGGAAAATAGTTAATCGGTATCGAGTTGGTATCGATCTTGCGGGGAATAGATCGCCAGACTGCCACTAATAACCGCCCCACAGCCGCGATAGTTGGTATCAGGACACTGATACTGATTCGGATCGCTATGACCGCCACAGAGAGCAATATCAGAGGGGCAAGCATCACGATCGAGGCTTGCCGATGTTGGGTTGTAGGCGGAATGGCTAGGGGTGTGGGCTGGACAATCGACTCAGCTATAGGAGCGGTAGAAGCCATCTTAGCCGCTTCCATCAGATCGATTGGTTGGTATACCTCAGTGGCACCCTCAAAGGGGTCGGGGATAGCTGGCAATGTTTCGATTACCGTTGGCTCTGACTGGAATGTCTCAATTGCCAGAATATAGGCAGCTTTAGAGCGTCGATCGCCAGTGACCTTGATTCCTTTATCTTGGGCGATCGACTTGAGTTCGGACCTTGATAACTGGCTGAGTTCTGTAGAGTTCATTTTGGTTCCTAGTTCAGTGAGGTGGATCGGGATAGAGAGCCTATCCCGTATGAGTTAGATGTGTTTGAGGGCAGATTCTCGGCGACGCTTTAAGCCTTGAATATTGAGGTGGATCATCTGGGCTAGTTCGTCGTTGCCACTGGCTACTGCATCGTTGTAAGCATCGATTTCGTCGCAGATTTGGAGTTCGAGAGCGGCTAGAGCGGTCTGTTTGGTATCGGTTGGTTTCATGGCAGTCCAGGGGTGAAGTGCCAGCCCCAACTATCACGGCTGAGGCTGAGTGGTTAGGGTCTAGATGTAGTCGATGGCAGTGGCAAACCGTTCACGTAGTTGGCTCTGAGCATCGCTATAAGCTAGTGCGACTTCACCGCGTGGGCTGAATGATGTCACCGCCTCAAATAGAGTCGGATAGGTCTTACCAGAGGTGAGGGCAAAGCGTTTACCCCATGTGGAGACGGCACCGATTAAGATATCGCCACGGTTGACCCAGTAGCGGATGTCGCCATGTGGTACACACTCATCTATATAGTCCTGACGATCGACTACATCTAGACCCAGTAGGGTCAGTGTCAGGTCTTCAGTGAGGTCTTGAGGCACCTGAGCGCGCTCCATCACCTCCGCGATATGCGCTTCCATCGCCTCAACTTTGGCGGGGCTGAACTTAATCTGATGGTCGAGTACCGCACTCACCCAAGTCTGTTTGACCCGTTTGTCACCGTTGGGGATAGCTCCGATTTGGCTGGCTATAGTCTTGAGTTCAGTGATTGTCAGAGCTTTGAGAGTGGTCTGAGAGTAGATTGGATGTGTCATGATGGAGATTCCTATTAATGTTTGTTAGTGGGTGACAGGCGACCGCTTATCTTTCCTAGGGAGGCGGTCGCTTTGTCGTTGGCGGGTTTCTCAACCTCGTTACACTCATCATATCCTATTTATATCTATAGGTCAATAGATTCTATGTAGAATATTGATATTAATTGCTTATCTATGTAGGTGTATCTATAGAAATCTGATTATATGTAGACACCTATGTATAATCACACTAAGATAGAGAGGCAATCAATAGGAAATATGGAGTCATGGGTAAGAACAATAAACCAATCCTCTCGGTACTGGTAGATGAGGACAAAAAGGAACGCTTTGCCGACCTCGCGAGACGGAATAAGCAGTCTATGGGCTGGGTTCTCAATGCTTGTATCGACCGCATGTTAGCGGCTGATTCGATTGACCTATGCAGAGGCTCGATAGGAGATGCAGCTACAGTCCCAAAGCCAGCTAAGGCAGGGTTATCGGTGGCAGATGTAGAGGAACTAATCAAAGCCTATGCAGATAGTTATATTGCTGCATCCTCTATAGGTATTGATGATGTGCGGCAAATGGTTAGAGTCTCTATAGAACCTGTCAAGACCGAGCTGTTAGAGACGGTCAAGGTATCCATAGGAAATATCCCCGCATCCTCTATAGATATTAATGACATTCAGAAGATGGTCAATGAATCTATAGAGGTCGCACTAGAACCGATCGAAGCTGAGGTAGCCGCGCTAAAAAAGTCCAGCGACCGCATAAACTTACTATCGGTCGCACCACAAACCAAGCCACAACAGCCAGCGAAATCCAACCAGACTAGAAAGCCCTCTGAGGTAGAGTTGCCTACCTTACAAGCGGTTATCGATATGGAGTTAACATCGATAAGCTGGGGACAATTCATG